>JAQWIO010000057.1 GCA_029248845.1 Polaribacter sp.
ACCTTCAAATCATTTGGTATGGTAGAGAGTATTCTCAAGCAAGAGGTTGGGATTTAGAAAAAGACAGCATCACGAGAACCATAGGAAGACAATCTATCTTAAATGAATATTATCGTAAGAAAAAGTCTTAAAAAAAGCTTCAACAAATGTTGAAGCTTTTTTTTCATTTAATTCAAATTCAATTCAATAGAATCTTTTGATTTAATTTTTACAAAAGTGAGCGATTTGGAAAAATTAATCAAAAATTGAATTGTTTCTTTTTTAGGTTGCCACTTAATTTTAGATGACTTTATTGGGTAGAGTTGCATCATATAATTTCTGTTTAATTAACTTGTTCTAAAACAGTAACGATACTTTTGTATGTTTAGTATTAATGAACTAAAATAATTTTATGCTGTTCTATTAATTTTCTCATATTAATTAAAGCATACCGCATTCTACCTAAAGCTGTATTGATACTAACTCCTGTATTTTCGCTTATTTCTTTGAAACTCATGTCTTTGTACATGCGCATTACTAAAACTTCTTTTTGCTCTTCTGGCAACTCTTCAACAAGAGCTTTAACATCATTATAAATTTGCTCTTGAATCATTTGTCTTTCTGCATTTAAGTTTCCATCACCTAAAACAGAAAATATATCAAATTCATCTGTATTTTTGAAGGAAGGCATTCTGTTAGACTTTCTAAAATAATCGATGACTAAATTGTGAGCTATTCTCATAACCCATGGTAAAAATTTACCTTCTTCGTTGTAATTCCCTTTTTTTAAGGTTCTAATAACTTTTATAAAGGTATCTTGAAAAACATCTTCAGTAACATCTCTATCCTGAACTTTACTGTAAATGAAGCTTATCAGCCTTTGCTGATGTCTTTTTATTAAAATCTCTAGAGAAGCCTCTTTCCCCTGAATATAGTCACTAACTAGGGTACTGTCTGCAATTGAATATTTTTTCACCATAACTACTTTTTAAAAGAACAAATAGCTCTTATAATTTAAAAAAATTTATAATATAAAAAGTAGTTTTAGACTATATAAAATTAGTTTAGTGAATAATGTGAGTTCCAAATATCATTATTTTTTTTTAAAACAACAAATTATTTAAGATATTTCATTTATATTTTTTTTATAAAATAGTTTAAAAAAGAGTATTTTTAGGGCTAATATTTATTGATATATGAAGAGAGATATTTCTGAAGTAAATCCAAAAGAAAACATTATAATAAAAGGAGCAAAACTCCATAATTTAAAGAATATTGATGTTGTTATTCCTAGAAACAAGCTAATCGTGATAACAGGTCTTTCTGGTTCGGGAAAATCATCTTTAGCATTTGACACACTCTATGCCGAAGGTCAAAGACGTTATGTTGAAAGTTTGAGTTCCTATGCACGTCAGTTTTTAGGAAAATTACACAAACCAAAAGTAGAGTATATAAAAGGAATTGCTCCTGCAATCGCTATTGAGCAAAAAGTAAACGCTACAAATCCACGTTCTACAGTTGGTACATCAACAGAAATATACGATTATATAAAATTACTATATGCAAGAATTGGTACAACCTTCTCTCCTATTTCTGGAAAAAAAGTAAAAAAAAATACCGTCACTGATGTCGTAAATTTTATAAAAGAATTTAAAAAAAACACAAAACTTCTTCTCTTAGCACCTATTATAATTGATGAAAACCGTAATTTAAAAACTGTATTACAAGTTCTAGAGCAACAAGGGTATGCGCGTCTAAAATGGAATGATAAAGTATATAGAATTTCTGATTTACCTCAAGATAAATTCAATAATGAAGCTTTGTATTTAGTTGTTGACAGAATCATAACAAAAGATAACGAGGATTTTTACAACAGAATTTCAGATGCTATTCAAACAGCTTTTTTTGAAGGTAAAGGAATTTGTTTTGTAGAGCACTTAGAAAATCATTTTGTATCTGAATTTAGCAATAAATTTGATTTAGATGGCATGTCTTTTCTAGAACCGAATACCCATTTATTTAGTTTTAACAATCCTTACGGAGCTTGTCCAACTTGTCAAGGCTATGGAAATGTGGTTGGAATTGATCAAGAATTGGTGATCCCAAACACAGGATTATCGATTTTTGAAGACTGTATATTCCCTTTTAGAACAGATGCTTATAAGCATTACAAAGAAGCCCTTATAGAAGTCGCTTATCTGTTTGATATTCCAATTCACAAACCCTGGTTTGAGCTTTCTGACAAACAGAAAGAAATTGTTTGGAATGGCAATGCGTCATTCAATGGAATTCATCATTTTTTTAAAGCTCTTGAAGAAAAGAGTTATAAAATTCAAAATAGAGTGATGCTTTCTCGGTATCGAGGAAAAACAAAATGTACAACATGTAATGGTACACGTTTGCGTAAAGAAACCAATTATGTTAAAATTAATGATAAAACAATTTCTGAATTAGTTACCCTACCGTTAGATGAATTATCAGACTTTTTTAAAAATATTCAACTAGATAAATACGAGCTAAAAATTGGAAAACGCTTGTTAAAAGAAATCAACAATAGATTGCAATTTTTAATCGATGTTGGCCTATCATATTTAACAATTAATAGAACTTCAAATACCCTCTCTGGAGGTGAAAGTCAACGTATTAACCTAGCAACATCTTTAGGTAGTTCTCTGGTGGGTTCTATGTATATTTTAGATGAACCTAGTATTGGTTTACATCCTAAAGATACAGAAAGATTGATTGGAGTTCTGAAGGATTTGCGCAACTTAGGAAATACGGTTATAGTGGTAGAACACGATGAAGACATTATGAAAGAAGCAGACTATATTATTGATATTGGACCAGAAGCTGGAACATTAGGTGGGAATGTGGTTGCTGAAGGTAATTTTGAAGAAATTTTAAAATCTAATTCCCTAACAGCTAAATATTTAAACGAGGAACTTAAAATTGAAGTCCCTTCCAAACGTAGGACCTCAAAATATAGTATTCAAATAGTTGGTGCAAGAGAAAATAATTTGCAAAATATTGACGTGACTTTTCCACTAAATTGTCTGTCTGTAATTACTGGAGTTTCTGGTTCTGGAAAAAGCACTTTAGTGAAAAATATTTTATACCCATCCATGCAAAAAAAAATAATTGGTTATGGTGAAAAAATTGGACAACACACAGAAATAAAAGGAAATTTTGAAAATATAAAACATATAGAATTTATAGATCAAAATCCTATTGGTCGCTCATCCCGATCCAATCCTGTAACTTATATAAAGGCTTATGATGATATTCGAATGTTGTATTCAAATCAGAAAATCTCAAAAATTAGAAATTATAAGCCAAAACATTTTTCTTTTAATGTTGAAGGTGGACGCTGTGAAGTTTGTAAAGGAGAAGGTGAAGTTACCATAGAAATGCAATTTATGGCAGATGTGCATTTAGAATGTGATGTGTGTAATGGGAAGCGTTTTAAAAAGGAAATTTTAGAAATAAAGTTTGATGGAAAATCAATTGACGATATTCTCAACTTAACGATAGATGATGCTGTTCAGTTTTTCTCAGAAAATTTAGCGACTAAAATTTCACAAAAGCTAAAACCCTTACAAGATGTTGGTTTGGGGTATGTTCAATTAGGACAATCCTCTTCTACTCTCTCTGGTGGTGAAGCGCAAAGAATTAAATTAGCCTCTTTTTTGGTCAAAGGAAACACGAAAGACAAAGCCTTATTTATTTTTGATGAACCTACAACAGGTCTGCATTTTCACGACATCAAAAAATTAGTAGCGTCTTTTACTGCTTTGATTGAAAAAGGACATTCTATCATTGTAATTGAACACAATATTGAACTTATAAAATGTGCAGATCATATCATTGATCTAGGGTTAGAAGGTGGGAAAAATGGAGGAAATCTTATTTTTCAGGGAACTCCAGAAGAATTGGCTAAAAATAAAAAGTCTCACACTGCTATGTATTTAGCAGAAAAATTGGAGCTTTAAAAAAGGATCACAAAGTATTGTTTTATCTAGAGTAAAGAATCATTATATATACGATCATTTGACAAAAACATTACTAAAAAAGGGCTAATAATAATCGAGAATTATAATCAATAAAAAACCTTCTAAACAGATGTTTAAAAGGCCTTTCTTTTAAAATTCGAATAAAAACTATTTTATATAAAATCTATTGAATAACTATTTTTTTAGATTTTTGATATCCTCCCGAATTAAATTTTAATATATAAACTCCTGAATTTAGACTATTTAAATCTATTTCTTTTTCATAAAAACCCTGAGTATTTGTTATTTCAGTTCTTAAAACTCTTTTCCCTTCTAAACTATAAATTTCAACAATATTATCATTTAGATTTACTGTTTGAATATCAAAAATAATATTGATTTTCTTATCTTGTTTTACTGGATTTGGATATACTCCAAAAGTTATATTTTCACCTACTTTTTCTATGCCTAATGCTTTGGTAACATCTTCAAAGTTAAATGATAAATTTCCAGAACTACCTCCTGAAAAATCAGTAAAATAAAGTCTATAAATAGTATCATCAGCATATTTAATATAAAAAGATTTGTCGGAATCTGTAACATAACTAGTTCCAGTATAAGATCTCCAATCATGCCCTATAGTATTTATATCTGTAGAATATGTTAAACTTTGATTTAAAGACATTCCGTCAGGCTCATCATTTTCAGCGATCTCTACTAAATCATTGTGAAGTACTCCGGTATACAAATACATAAAGTTTGGAGAATACTCTGTATAATATTTTGTAAATTTTAAATCCCAATCAGAAGCTACTGGCTCTGCAATAACTTCTTCATCGTTTTGCAATGAATAGTAATTGTATATATTATTTGGGTTATTTGAGTTAGGAATAGTCACTGTTTGATCTTCTGACCAAGCAGATCCATCCCAGGTACTATATTTAAAAGTATATCCTCCATAAAAATCTTCATTTATAAATTTTCTGAAGGTACCATCTGAATATTTTAATACAAAAATAATTGTACCCTCCACATGATGTGATGA
>JAQWIO010000091.1 GCA_029248845.1 Polaribacter sp.
ATTATAAAAATGAAAAAATAATAGTAGATCTTTTCTTATCGTTACATTTTTTTATGAGAGGAGACAAGAAAAGTGCATTCGCAATGTTTGGTACTATTAATATTGACGAAAACTCCAACTTTCAACGATTAGATCACAATACAGTTATTTATTTATTCATTCAAATAGTCATTGAAGGAGCTTCCGATGGTCTGGAACTTAAATTTACATCAGCTAAAAAAACAAGTTATTTAGACTTGTTAAGCTATAGTAGTGCATTAGCTTTAAACAAAAGGTTCGCTTAAACGCAATAATCCAACATCACTGAAGATGGTTTTGTTTATTTGTTACTAAAAGCTACATTAATTACTAATTTTTTGGCTTAGTTGAAAAATTTTTTAGCACTGAATTCATGTTTCAGTAGGAAGTTTTAATTTTGAAGAAATAAAAAATTAGTCATGAAAAAATTTTTTTACACAAGTTCTCTAGTCCTTTTATTATCTGTTAGTTTGTATTCTCAATCTTGGAGTTATGTTGGAAATGCAGGATTATCTGAATCTACGGCCAATTACTTATCTTTTGATATTGACTCTCAAAGCGGAGATTTATTTTTAGCATATCAAGACCTTAATTTTCAGGGAAAGTTATCCTTAATAAAATATGCACAGCAGGAAAGTTCTTGGGATGAAAATCCATTAATTAGTGAATACTCTACTGGCTATGCAAATTTTATGGACTTACAAATTGGTGATGATGGTTTAGTTAACTTATCATTTGTAGATGCAGGCGCTGGCGATGCTTTAAAAATTGTTAGTCAAACTAATTCAGGTACCTTTTATATCAGAGGAACTGTTGGAAATGGCACCAACTACGATGGGGGGTATGGTATAAATACCATCATTAAAAAAGACGTAGACAATAAAAGTTATGTTATTTCTTACGCTAATGGTGTTCGCTTTATGACTAAACCTTCTTCAGTATGGGTAACAACCAATATTGTGCCTAATATTAATATTACTGCTTTGTCGTTTGATTTTATTTATGGTAGTGGATATACGGCTTATTCAAATCTTGATGATGCTGGAAAAATAGATATTCAGAAGTTGAGTTCAACTGAAATAACAGAGACTTATGACAATGTTTCAGACGGTCTGTCAAATTACATAGATTTAGTAATTAATCCTTTAACACTTCAACCCTATGTGGCTTTTCAAGATATTGCTAACGGCGGAAAAGTTACAGTGAAAAAATTAAATGGCGATACTTGGGAATTAGTTGGAGAAGTAGCATTTACAGATGGTTTATCAAATTATGTTGATTTAGCATTTGATTCTAACGGTAACCCTTTTGTTGCTTTTCAAGATGTATCTTTTTCTAATAAACTTTCTGTTATGACTTTCGATGGTACCAGTTGGAATTATGTTGGAAATAGGGGTGTTTCTAGTGCATCTGCCTCTTATTGTTCAATAAAGTTAAATTCGGATGGAGAGATATTTGTTGCTTTCAAAGATGGCTCTGCCAGCAATAAAGCTTCTGTTATGAAATATTATGCTGAGACTCTTAGCACAAATGATAAACAATTAGATGATTTTGTTATATTCCCCAATCCAGTTTCTGATAAGCTGTTTGTTAAAGGAAAAAATAATTTTGATTTTATAATATCTAATGGCGTAGGGCAAATACTTAAAGAGGTTAACAACAAAAACTCTGCAGATGTCAGTTCTCTTTCAAAAGGTATTTACTTCGTAAAAATAATTGATGGTAAAAATGCTACAATTAAGAAGTTCATAAAAAAATAATTAAACACAGTCCGAAATCACAAATGAAACCGATAGTAAAGAGGTATTTGGTTTTTGACTGCTGTTTGGTATGAATGCATGGGAACAAGAAAGCAAATATGTTCAAACTCTAAAGAATTTAAAATCCAATGTTGCAGTGGGTTTGGATACTGATAGGTATTTGAATTTATAACTGAATTTAATTCAGTATAAATCTTCCTCAAAAAGTTTGATTTCACTTCTCTATCTTCCACTAAATTATTCCTGAGAATATTTTTTTAATGAAATTTATTGTTCTTAAAAATAAAAATGAGAACAAAGGTTCCTATTATCTAGAGATGACATTCATTGAAAAATGAATTTTCTGAATTAAAAACTAGTTTTTTGGCTTAGTTGAAAATTTCAGTACTGAAAAGAAGTTTTTTTAAATTACTTGCTTTTTTTCCTTATGAATAAAATTAATATTGCAATTTGTGTCATATAGGTATGTGTCTTTGATCCTATTATATTTTATGGGAGCTTTTAATTCTCTTTTCATAAAATGAATGTAATTGTAAATTGTTCTCTCCGACACATTTAATTTATAAGCCAGCTCTTTCGGTTTCCCTGTTGATGCTGTTGAAATTCTAGCATGGATTTTTTTGATAATTAGTAGGTTCATAGATTTTTTCTCATTTGATTTAAATTTTAAATTCATTGCAATAGTACACTGTAGATATGCAATATATTTGCATACAAATAGGTGTTTTTAGATCTCTATTTTCGTGAACAAATTTTTGAAAGTAGACTCAAGTAAAATTCAACAAACGATTTCTTGAAAAAATATTGGCGATTCATAATAAGTTTTTTTTTAGAGTACTTCTTTAAGTAAGAACAAAAGTTAAAAAGAAACAAAGCCTACTTGAAAATCCAGAAAGATTTTCGAAAGTAGGCTTGTTATAGCAATTTAATTTGTAGGACGATTTTATTCGTTTAAGACGATGATTATTGTTTCAATAACTTCATTCTTTTCGTCAACCTATACGTTACTGATACTTCTCTTTTTCATATTTTAGTATCCTTTTAAATTCTTTGCAATT
>JAQWIO010000102.1 GCA_029248845.1 Polaribacter sp.
TTCAACATTTTCTTTTTTGGAAACCAGACTTGTAAACCAGGTACTTTTATTTTTAAAGAGTGAACTTTCATACAGATAGTTATGTAAAAAAGCTTTTTCACCTCCAACATACCACAATTCGTTATTATTACCAGCAAAATTACGCACACTATTATTGCCTAAATTTCTGTTTTTTCTTCTGTTTGCTCCTCTTGCTTCTTCTGCTGATTTATAAAATGGCGGATTGCACATTACTGCAGAAAAAGAGTCTTCCTCTTCAATAACACCTTTTAAAATTTGGTTTTCATCAAATTGTTGACGCAATTTAATACTACCCTCTAAATTGTTATCATCTATAATATCTTGAGCAGTATCTAAAGAATCTAAATCTATATCTGTTGCAACAAAGTTCCAATTATAGGCTGCAACTCCTAGTAAGGGATAGATACAAGTTGCACCGGTACCAATGTCTAGAATAGTACTATTTTCTTCTAAAGAGATTACGTCTGCTAAATGATGAATATAATCTAAACGTCCTGGAATAGGTGGACATAAATTTTCATCAGGAAAATCCCAAACTGAAATCTTATCAAAAGAAAAAAGCAATCCCCTATTGAGCTCTTTTACCGCCATAGGATCTGAAAAATCAATGCTCATATTTCCATATGCATTATTGGAAACAAGTTCTTTTAAAGCAGGATTGTCTTGAATTAATTCATCAAAATCATACCCTCTATTAAATTTATTTTTTGGATGTAAGCCTTTTTCTTTCATTATAATTCTAGTACTGTAAACTCTAATTGTAAAGGTTTTAAAGCACCTTTTAACGCTTCTATAAACAACGGACCGTGTGTTAAATAATAGTTCGAAAAGTTCAGCTGACGTTCTTCTAAACGCTGATTTGGCAGCAGTTCATTTTGAAGTTCTGTAATGCGCTTAACCAAGACCTTATGTCTTCTCTTTTCGGCTCTTAGTAAGCGTTTTCGCAAGTTTTCTAAGCCTTTTATTTGTTTTATTTCTTGAGCATTTACGGCACCAATAAAAGAAACATCTGTTTTTTTAGCAACTTCTTTTAATTCTGAAAACTGATTCTTTAAAAAATTAATTTTTTTATTAAAATCAATTTCAATATCAGTATTTTCAATTATTTTTTTTGAGAGTAAATCGTGCTGATTTAAAAATAATTCTTGATGAGAAATAGTTAAATTATCTAGCTTCTTTTGTTGTTTTTCTGAAAGTACCTGCACAGAATTTCTTAGTAATAAAACAGGAAAAGGAACCGCTACTTTCTTAAAATAATCTTTCAACTCCAACCAATAGGCGATCTCTCCTCCTCCTCCTAAATAGCAAATATTAGGTAAAACAACTTCTTGGTATAGGGGTCTCATAATTACATTTGGAGAGAATGCTTTGGGATTTTCATCAACCGCTTTTAAAATTTCTGATTTTGAGAAGGTGATTTCTGAATTATTGACTTTATAAATCCCATTTTCTAAAAGAATACGTTCTCTAAAATGATCTCCCAAATAGAATAAATTCAATTCTCTAGGGTTTACCTGTATTCTATAGTCTTTCTCTAAATCTTTAATTGTTTTTGAAACCGCTTTAAATGACGTTTGGTTTTCTAATTCGTCTTTTAAAATTGGTGTCAATAATTGTTTTAGTTTCCCATCATCTCCATCTATAATCACCAAACCCGAATCACTAAACAATTCATTTGCAATATATCGAGTTGCATCTGCTAAATTTTGATGTTTCAAATACGCTTCTGAAAATAGATTTTTTATAAATTTAGCATTTTTTGAATGCCCTAAATGATTGGCAAATACTTTAAAAATATTTTCTAATCCATCCGTTGAAAAACGTCCAACAGCTCCCCCATCTTTTCGATTCCAAGTTAGTTTTTTCCCATCGAAATTGAAAAAATTAATTTCCTCAAAATCGTGATCTTCTGATGCCATCCAATAGATGGGAATAAAATTATGTTCTGGAAATTTATGAGATAGTTCCTTACATAAATTAATCGTAGAAATAATTTTATACAAGAAATACAAAGGACCTGTAAACAGGTTTAATTGATGACCAGTAGTCACTGTAAATGAATTTTGTTTCTTTAAAATTTCGATATTCCCTTGTGTCTTTTCAGAAACTTTAAAATGTTGATATTGTCTTTTTAGTGCAGCCGACAAAACCAATCTTGTTTGTAATCGAAAAGTAGCTTGCTTCTCTTCTATCTGATTGTGAAAACCAGGAATGTCAGGAAAATTGTTGTAAAAAGGCTGTAACGATTTTTTTTTCTCTAAATAATCTACAATTGTTTTAGAGAAAAATCCGGTTTCATGAAAAGGAATATGTGCTACTTTCATTCTTTTTTACTTCGTTCTTTGAAACAATGTGTAAATATAAGATCTTTCTACTCCATATGGATTTACAAACGTGTAATTAACTATTTTTTATCTGTGGAAGTACTTAAAATTTGACAGTTACTTTTGTTTGTAGTCATATTTCAAAAATAGTAAATTTTGAAATAATGTTGTTAAAAAATATTTTACTCTAACATCGTTTTAACATGATAAAATTCAATCCTATAAAAGACTATTTTTAAACCTTAAAATGCTCCCAAACAGTATTTGACTTTTTGGGAGCACTTCAAAATATTTTTTTTTATTTATGACGATACTGGTTTACCATATAAGTCATAATCTCCTGCCTCGTGTATTTTAATATCAATAAATTCACCTATTTTGATATAATGTTTTTTTGCATCAACTAAAACATCATTGTCTACATCAGGTGAATCATACTCTGTTCTACCATAAAAATACTCTCCATCTTTTCTATCAAATAAACACCGAAACGTTTTTCCTATTTTTTGTTGATTTAATTCCCACGAAATTTGAGACTGAACTTCCATGATTTCGTTTACACGTTTAAACTTTACCTCTGCTGGAACATTATCATCTAAAACATAAGCTCCAGTATTTTCTTCGTGCGAATATTCAAAAGCACCTAAACGTTCAAAACGCATTTCTTCTACCCAATTTTTTAATTCTTGAAACATTTCTTCTGTTTCTCCTGGATACCCAACAATTAAAGTTGTTCTAATAGCCATTTCTGGTACTGCTTCTCTAAACTTATAAATTAACGAAGTCGTTTTTTCGTGTGTTGTTCCTCGTTTCATAGACTTTAATAACTCAGTGTTTATGTGCTGTAAAGGAATATCTATATAATTACACACTTTAGGTTCTCGTTTCATTACCTCTAACACATCCATAGGGAAACCGGTTGGGAATGCGTAATGTAACCGAATCCATTCAATACCATCCACTTTTACCAACGCTTCTAATAGTTGAGCTAGGGCTCTTTTTTTATAAATATCTAAGCCATAATACGTTAAATCTTGAGCAATTAGCATTACTTCTTTTATTCCTTTTGCGGCTAATTTAGTAGCTTCAACAACAATATCTTCAATAGGTGTAGAAATGTGTTTTCCACGCATTAAAGGAATGGCACAAAAAGAACAGGGCCTATCACAGCCTTCTGCAATTTTTAAATATGCAAAATGTTTTGGAGTTGTTGTTAAACGCTCTCCTATCAATTCATGTTTATAATCTGCTTCTAAAACTTTTAATAAATTAGGCAAATCATGCGTCCCAAAATACTGATCTACATTGGAAATTTCTTTCTCTAAATCTGGCTTATAACGTTCACTTAAACAACCTGAAACGAAAACTTTATCAATTTCACCAGCTTCTTTCCTTTGCGCATAATGAAGAATTGTATCAATGGATTCTTCTTTAGCTTTACCAATAAACCCACAAGTATTAATCACCACAATATTTCCATCGTCATTTTCATCTTCATGAACTACATTTTTACCATTGGCCTTTAACTGTCCCATTAAAACTTCTGAATCATAAATATTCTTTGAACACCCTAGAGTAACTACATTAATTTTATTTTTTTTAATGGTTTTTGTACGCATATACTTTTTTTAAATAATTGCAAATATACAGCTTAATTAGAGTTTTTATTCAAAGATTTTAGATGGTTTTTTTAATACAGAGTATCTATTTGTACGTCAAAAGTATCGTATAAGTTCAACCAACCAAGGATAATGAACTTAGAATTGCACTCTTACTTATAAAAAAATACATAATTTAATGAATAACTATATCCTAATAACTAAACTCTATACATTCTCTTCAAATTAAAAAATAATAGTAGAATTAAGCTGTTATAAGTATCTAAAAAAAAAAATGTTTTAAATAATTTAGTACTAGTACGTATTTCATATTTCTAAAATTCTATATAATTTTAGAAAAATAAGGCAAATAAAGAAAAAAATATTCTTCTAACAAAAAATACTCTTTAAATAAATTTTCGAGATTCTAGTAAAACAACGTAAACAGATTTTTAACATCTGTAGGTGCAGTATAAAAATATTGAAAATTATGAAATATGATGAAACTTCTGAATCAAAAGTGTATTAAAAAATTAAAACCCTAATAAATCTAGAATTATGAAAAATATAAAACCCTTTTTAATTATCTGTCTTTTATCTACATTTTTTTTTTCATGTGATAATAATGAGAAGAGTATCCCTGAAAATAACGAAATTTCTATCTCCGATGACAATACCCTTGAAAATGAGTATGATAGCCCTGAAAATAATAAAATTTCAATTACCGGAACTTGGTTATTTAAGAAAAGATATATTGGGGGTGAGGATATTACATATAAATTAAATTCATGTAGCTTTCAAGATTGTATAGTATTTACTGATGAACTTTATGCAGCAGCAATGTATTTTGATTTTGGGTTTAAATACGAACCTAAATGCGAAGCATTAGAAGCTTTTGAGAATCCTGTCCCTTACACATTTTTAAACAATATAGTTACATATAGTATACCAATGAATGGAGATACAGTTGTTAAAGAATATGAAGTTACGACTTTAACCGAAACAACATTAATTAGAGAATGGAAAGATGACTCAAACACAATAGTAAAAGAAGAATACAAAAGAAAAATGCTACCTACTCCAAATCAATAAATATCTAGTTCAAAAAAAACTACAGAAAAATGTCGCCGCAATCCGTTCTGGAGATTGGGCTAATTATGAAAAAATTAGAAAATATAGACAAAAATTAAAATCAGCCTCAAATGAAGAAAGCATCAAGCATACAAACAATTTTTACTTTTTAGGATACAATCCACCTTTTGATTTTTTTAATCGAAAAAATGAGTTAATTGTTGAGCTGCAAAATTAAAAAAAGTATGGATATCTATTTATAAATTGCAAACAAATTAAGAATTAAAATAACTATCGCTAAGTTGTAAAGTTCTATTTACCAAATTAGGTACATAAAAAATTCAAGTGACAGTTTGTATTCCTTTTCTAATAAAAGATTCACATTTCATATATTTACAGGAATGATTTGAGTATTTTAATAAAATGAATAACACTTTCAAATGATAACTTTATTTTTTCAAGCGTCCTCAATAATTTTAATTCTTGTAACCCTTCTATGGATCTGGAGTATTTTTATAAAAAACGTCAGTATTGTTGACATTTTTTGGGGTTTTGGGTTTGTCGTTGTAAATACATTTTATGTTTTTATGTCGGGAGAGCTAAATGCAAGAAAAATATTAATATTAACGTTGGTTTGTATTTGGGGATCTAGACTTGCCATCTATCTAGCATTTAGAAATATTGGAAAAGGTGAAGATTTCAGATATCAAGAATTTCGACAAAACTATGGACCTAAACGGTATTGGTGGTTCAGCTATTTTCAAACTTTTTTATTACAAGTGTTCTTAATTATGATTATTTCTTTACCGCTTTTAGGTATAAATTTTAACAATAGTAATGGAAACTTAAAAATGCTTGATTACTTGGGGATTATAATATGGCTTATTGGGTTTACCTTTGAAACGGTTGGTGATTTTCAATTATCAAATTTTAAAAGGAATTCTAAAAACAAAGGAAAAGTCTTACATACAGGCCTTTGGAAATATACCCGACATCCAAATTATTTTGGCGACTCTGCAGTTTGGTGGGCATATGGCATTTTTAGTATTGCTGCAGGTAGTTATTGGCAGGTAATAGGTGCTCTTATAATGACCTTATTAATTCTAAAAATATCTGGAGTAAGTTTGCTAGAAAAAACCTTAAAAGAGACAAAACCTCAGTACAAAGAATACATTCAAAAAACAAGCTCCTTTTTCCCTTGGCTTCCAAAAAAATAAATGTCAATGGACTTTATTATTAAAAATATTTGGTTTTTACTTTTCTTTGTTTGGAGTATACCGTTAAGTTATTACAGAAGTAAATTCAGAAAAATAATTTATCAAACTGATAGTTGGCTCATCAATATTAAACCTTTTTTTTGGAAAGAAATTTTAGGTCTTATTGGAAATATCTATCCAAAAAATATTAGTTACAAAAAACTTAGAAACTTTTACCGCTTCTATTTAACTATCTATTTATTGTTGTTAATTGCTTCCCTTGTTTTGAATTGAAAATTCTAAACAAAAAACTCCTTCAAAATGAATTTTTAAATTATAAGAATACTATTTTATTTAAAAAAAGAATCAACAAATTCGTGTTTATTGAAAACCTGTAAATCGTCTATTCCCTCTCCTACACCAATATATTTAACAGGAATCTGAAACTGATCTGATATGCCAATTACAACTCCACCTTTTGCGGTACCATCTAACTTTGTAACAGCTAAAGAGGTAACCTCTGTTGCTTTTGTAAACTGTTTTGCTTGCTCAAATGCATTTTGACCAGTAGAACCGTCTAAAACTAATAAAACATCATGTGGAGCGTCTGCTGCTACCTTTTGCATTACACGTTTAATTTTAGTCAATTCATTCATTAAGTTTACTTTATTATGCAACCTACCTGCAGTATCGATGATTACAACATCTGCATTTTGAGTAACTGCAGATTTTAAGGTGTCAAAAGCAACGGAAGCGGGATCGGAACCCATTTCTTGGTGCACAATTGAAACATCTGTTCTATTAGCCCAAACTTTTAATTGATCTATTGCGGCAGCTCTAAAAGTATCTGCAGCTCCTAAAACAACTTTTAAACCTTGTTTCTTAAACTGACTAGCTAACTTCCCTATTGTTGTTGTTTTTCCAACTCCGTTAACCCCAACAACCATGATTACATAAGGGGTTTTATTTCTGGGGATTGTAAATTCTGTTTCATCACCAAGGTTTGTCTCAGATAACAAACCTGCAATTTCTTCGCGAAGAATTTTATTTAGTTCATCGGTACCAACATATTTGTCTTGATCAACTCTTACTTCAATTCTATTAATAATTTTGAGTGTGGTATCTACACCAACATCAGAGGCAATCAAAACCTCCTCTAAATTGTCTAAAACATCCTCATCTACTTTAGATTTTCCTGCAACAGCTTTCGTTAATTTACCAAAAAAGCTTTCTTTAGATTTTTCTAAACCCTTATCTAAAGTTTCTTTGTTTTCTTTTGAAAAAATTTTTTTAAAAAAACTCATTTTTATCTTTTATATACTGTGATCTTTTATTAAAAAAAGGGGGAACTAGATATTTTTGAACATATGATCTTTGTAAATTACCTTTGTCATAAATTTATGTTCAAAAATACACAATTATAATTCATAAAAAAAGCTACTTTCTAGGTTAGAAAGTAGCTTGAAATATTTTATGAAGTAAATATTACTTTTTTGCTAAAAACTCATTTACTTTGGAAGGATCCATAATTGATTCTACAAAAGTATAAGCTCCTGTCTTGGGAGATTTAACCATTTTTATAGCTTTGCTTAATCTTTTTGAACCTGTCTGTAACGATGCTACTGATTTTTTTGCCATTGTCTAATTTTTTAAATCTATACTCCTAAATAGCTAGTTTTTAGATGCTTAATTATTTAATTTCTTTATGAACAGTCATTTTCTTCAAAATAGGATTGAATTTTTTAATTTCCAATCTATCTGGTGTATTCTTTTTGTTCTTCGTTGTAATATATCTCGAAGTCCCTCTTTCTCCTGATGCTTTGTGCTCGGTACATTCTAAAATTACTTGAACTCTGTTTCCTTTTTTTGCCATTGGTATAAAATTTTAATTCGCTTGAGCTTATTTGGTTAAAATTCCGTTAGCTCTCGCTTCTTTTATAACTGCAGAAATTCCTTTTCTGTTGATATTTTTTAATGCAGAAGCAGAAATTTTTAAAGTAATCCATTTATCTTCTTCTGGAATATAAAAACGCTTGGTCATTAGGTTAGCGTCAAACTTTCTTTTTGTTCTATTTAAAGCATGAGATACATTGTTCCCAACCATTGCTTTTTTTCCTGTTAATTCACAAACTCTAGACATCTTTTCGACAGTTTTATTGTATTATCTCTAAACGAGGTGCAAATCTACAAATAAATCTAATCCCGAACAAAACAATTCTATAAATTTTTAAAGAATTTCTTTTCGTAAAATTTCAAGTGATTTACTGACTGTTTTATTGATTACTTTCTCTCTAGGCTGACCAAAATTGAATTCTTGAACAGTCTCTTGTTCATCAGATATAAAAGCAATATAAACAGTACCAACCCCTTTGCTATTGTGGTCTGAGGTTGGGCCTGCATTTCCAGTAACAGCAATTGCATAATTTGTTTGTAATTTTTGTTTTACCCCTCTTGCCATTTCAATAGCTACCTGTTTACTAACAACACTCTGTGAATCAATAGTTTCCTTAGAAACACCTAGCAAATTAATTTTTGTTTCTGCAGTATACGCAACAATACTTCCTTTAAAATAGTAAGATGCGCCTGGAACAGAAACCAACGCAGAAGCAATTTTTCCACCGGTTACGCTTTCTGCAGTCGCAATTGTCTTATTCGCCTTTGTAAGCAACTCACCTACTCTTTTTTCTAGAGAATTGGTATCTTCTACACCTGTGATGATCTCCGGAATTAATTCATACAATTCATTTATTTTACAGTCCAATTCTTTTTCTAAGTTCTCTTTATGAACTCCCTTAGCAGACAATCGTAAACGGACTCGTCCAAAGGAGGGTAAATAAGCCAATTTAATATGAGGTGGTAAATTATTTTCGAAATCTTCAATTTTTTCAGCAATTCTACTTTCTCCCTGACCATAGGTCATAATCGTTTTATGAATAATATGCGGAAGTTTAAATTGTTTTTGAATTCTTGGAAGTACTTCGTTTGTAATCAATCCTTTCATTTCATAGGGAACTCCTGGAAGAGAAATAAAAACCGTTTTATTTTCATAGAACCACATTCCAGGTGCCGTACCAAAATGATTCATCAACAAGGTTGCTTTCGAAGGCAAGCTTGCCTGTGCTATCTGAACTTCTTTAAAGGGGTGATTTATTTTTTTAAACAACGCTTTAATGTGTAATAAAACTTCTGGGTATTCAATCATCTTATCATCATTAAAAAAAGCTGCAATTGTTTTTTTAGTAATATCATCTTTTGTTGGACCCAATCCTCCTGTAATAATTACAATACCAACTCTTTCTTGCGCTTCTTTCAAAGCATTTAAAATATGTTGTTGATCGTCTTGAATAGAAGTTATTTGATGAACCGAAACTCCAATTTTATTCAACTGTTGACCAATCCACTGCGAATTGGTATCAACAATTTGACCAATGAGTATTTCATCTCCTATTGTTATAATTTCTGCATTCATGATATTATAATATGATACAAAAATAGGAACTAGTTTCAATATTTTAATTAAATTCGAAGATAAATATCATATTAATGAAAGTCTCCTAACAGTTTGCTAATAATTATATCCATCATTATCTCTTCTTGCTCTTCAATTAATATAAAAAGAACAATTAATACGAATTCCCTATAAAAGTTTTCTAGACAATTCAGATCGAGAATATGTTTTATACCTCCCAAAAGGGTATAAAGAGTCAGATAAAAATTGGCCTATTTTAATGTTTCTTCATGGAAATGGAAACGTGGAAACGGTAAAAGTGAATTAGGATATATACAAATTCATGGACCATTATATGAAGCTTGGTTTCAAAAAAGAGACTTGCCTTTTATTATTATTGCTCCTCAACTACATATGTTTGATATGGACAAGCAAGGAATTGATTACATAACAAATAGAACTAAAGAATCTATTCCAAAACGACTAAAAATTGGAATTCCTAATCGTCCTAAACCTAGGTTTACATTCGAAAAATTGAATAGTGTTATAAATGATACCATACCAACAACTAGGATAAATTTTATAAATAAGTATGGCTGGAATGACGTGCAAGAAGATTTAATAGGTATGATTAATAACACCTTAAAAAACTACAAGGCTGATGATAAAAGAGTTTATTTAACTGGCCTGAGTTTTGGTGGATATGGAACTTGGCATATAGCTAGTAAATATCCAAATAAATTTGCGGCAATAAACCCCGTAGTAGGATTTGCATTTCCAGATGTGATAAAATCTATTGCAGAAAAAAAAATACCTATTTGGAATATTTCCGGGGGAAAGGACAAAGCAGTCCCCTCTGATTTTTTTTTACACTGGAATTAATAAATTAAAAGAGTTTGGCCATCATAAAGTTAGACTTATTATTCATGAAGATACAGATCATATAGAAACTTGGAGAAGAGTTTATGCTGGACAAGATCTTTATGACTGGCTATTGAGTCACTCTAAATAGAATATTTAATCTTGAAAACATACCATAAATTACCTCACCCGAATAGTAAAAGCCTCTTTTCCTGCTATAACTCCTTTTAAAACATCATTCTCAAAAACCTTACCTACACCTGCTGGAGTTCCTGTAAATATAATATCTCCTTTTTTTAAGGTAAAGTATTGAGAAACATAAGAGATTAGTTCATCTATATTCCACAACATAGCGTCTGTATTTCCTTCTTGAACAATAGCATCATTTTTGTATAATTGAAATTTCAAATTAGCTAAATTAAACTCTTCCTTCGGATAAAACTCACCAACAACTGCACTCCCATCAAACGCTTTTGCTTTTTCCCATGGTAAGCCTCTCTCTTTGCATTTTGCTTGAATATCACGTGCTGTAAAATCGATCCCTAAACCAACTTCCTCATAGTATTTGTAAGCAAACTTTGGTTCAATATGCTTTCCTACTTTGTTAATTTTCACCAATACCTCAACTTCATAATGGATATCTTTTGAAAAAGGAGGAATAAAAAATGGATTTTTTCTTGGTAAAATGGCAGAATCTGGTTTTAGAAAAATCACCGGACTTTCAGGTCTTTCATTAGCTAATTCTTCAATATGTTTTGCGTAGTTACGCCCAATACAAATTATTTTCATAATTAAATTACTCTCCTGCTTCTGGAAAAACAATAGCTCTATTACCTGAAACTATAATTTGATGGTTCAGATGGTTTTTAACGGCTCTTGCCAAGACCAATTTTTCTATATCTGCACCTATTATTTTCAATGTTTGAGGGGTGCTTTCATGAGTTACAGGCTTCACATCTTGCTCAATAATAGGACCTTCATCTAAATCTTCTGTTGCGTAATGAGCGGTTGCCCCTATTAATTTTACACCTCTTTCATATGCTTTTCTGTATGGATTTGCTCCTTGAAAAGCTGGTAAAAATGAATGATGAATATTGATAATTCTTTGAGGATAATGATTGATAAAACGAGAGGATAAAATCTGCATATATCTGGCCATAATTACCAAATCTATATTATTAGAATCTAATAATTGAATAATTTGCCCCTCTTGCTCCTCTTTAGTTTCCTTCGTAATTGGAAGGTAATAAAAAGGAACATCAAACATTTCTGCAATGTGTCTTAATTTGTTGTGATTACTGATAATCATCTTCACATTACAATCCAGTCGACCTTCTCTAAAACGCTCTAATAAATCATATAAATTATGACTCGTATGCGAAACCATCAAAGCCACATTCTGTTTTTTATCACCATAATGAACAGACCAACTAAAATGTAACGGATCTGCCAGTTCTAGAAAGCTATTTTCTAATTGGTCTTTTGAAATAATAGTTCCATCAGCATTCAAACGAACCCTCATAAAATAAGAATTCTCAATAGAATTTACATACTGTTGACAACTTAAAATATTAAATCCTTTGTCATAAAAAAAATTGGTAATCTTTGCGACCAATCCTTTTTGATCAGGACAATTTATTAAAAAAGTTACTACTTGTGATTTCATTTGTTTTATTAAAAAAATTGAAATTAAAAAATCTAGAACCTATAATCATCACAAATTTATTCATTTATTTATAAATTTGATCAAATTGAGAACCAGAAATGTACTTTTAAAACTAAGGGATCCACTTTTTGGGAAAGTTGGGTTTTCTCTTCTCTAAAAAAGCATCTCTTCCTTCTTTTGCTTCATCTGTCATATAAGCTAGTCTGGTTGCTTCACCCGCAAAAACTTGCTGACCAACCATACCATCGTCCGTTAAATTCATTGCAAATTTTAACATTTTTATAGAAGTCGGACTTTTCTCTAGTATTTCTTGAGCCCATTCATAGGCAGTACTTTCTAATTCCTCATGAGGAATTACAGCATTCACCATTCCCATATCGTAAGCCTCTTGAGCAGAATAGTTTCTCCCTAGAAAGAAAATCTCTCTTGCTTTTTTCTGACCTACCATTTTTGCCAAATATGCCGAACCATAACCACCATCAAATGAGGTTACATCTGCATCTGTTTGTTTAAAAATAGCATGCTCTTTACTTGCTAAAGTCAAATCACAGACTACATGCAAACTATGTCCACCTCCAACAGCCCAACCGGGAACCACAGCTATTACTGCTTTTGGCATAAATCGAATCAAACGTTGAACTTCTAAAATATTGAGTCTGTGGTAGCCATCTTCTCCAACATAACCTTGATGTCCACGTGCTTTCTGATCTCCTCCAGAACAAAAAGAATATACGCCATCTTTTGTACTCGGCCCCTCGGCAGAAAGCAAGACCACACCAATGTTTACATCTTCACCTGCATCATAAAAAGCATCATATAATTCTTTAGTAGTTTTTGGTCTAAAAGCATTTCTAACATTGGGTCTATTAAATGCAATTCTAGCGACTCCATTACATTTTTTATATGTAATGTCTTCATATTCATTAACAGTTTTCCACTCAGGTTGTATCATAATTTTGTATTTTGGACGTTCTTGTTAGAAGAACAAAATAATTAGTCACAAAAATAAAGATTTAAATTTATGATAAAGAAATCATTCTCACTAATATTTATTCTTTTTTGCTTTAGCGGATTTTCACAGAAAATAATTGAAACAAAAATAGCGTCAGATATTTTAGAAAATTCTCGAAATTTAAAAATTTATTTACCTAAAGGATATGAAAAAGATAGTTTAAAAAACTATCCATTAGCCGTAGTTTTTGATGCAGAGTATTTGTTCGATATCTATGTGGGGAATTCTGTTTTTTTTGCATTAAAAGACAGAGCTCCTAAGCAAATTGTTGTGGGAATTTCTATGGAAAAAACTAAAAAAAAAGACAGCTATTACAATATTGAAAATGGTAGACTAAATACAACAAATATTCAATTTTATGAATTTGTGAGAGATGAAGTTATTTTTTTTATGGAAAGTAATTACAGAACGTCTCCCTTTATTTCTCTGATTGGTGAGGGGACTTCCGCCAATTTAATCAGTCATTACTTAAAAGAATCACAACCTTTTATAAATTCTTATATCTGTATCAATCCTACTTTTTCTGATTTTGTTGAACTAGAATTTCAATCATATAATCTTAAAAAATTTTTAAAAGAAGACAATACTTTTTATCTATACACCAATAATTCAACCTCATTTTCCTTAAAAAAACAAGCTAGAATTGGAGAATTACAAAAAGGTTTATCATCTCTGGAAATAAAGAATTTTAACATTATAAATGATACGATAAGAACCTCTAGCAGCATCTCTGCAATGAGCGAGGCAATACCAAGGGCAATCAATAAAATTTTTGAAATTTATTCTCCAATTACAAAAGATGAATTTGAAAAAAACATAAAAGATACTACTCCTAAAGATGCCATAGCTTACTTAGAAAACAAATATTTAGAAATCGAATTCTTATTTGGAAGCAATATAGGGATTAGAGAGAGAGATATTTATGCGATTGAAAATATAATTATTGAAAAAGAAAATGGTGATTATTTACGTGAATTTGGCAAAATGATTTTAAAATTATTTCCTAGTTCACCCCTAGGCGATTATTATATTGGCAGGTACTATGAGAGTGGAAATAATATTAAAAAGGCTTTGAAATATTACAAAATTGGATATGGAAAAATGGATCCTTCTGATCCAAATTCAGATGCTTTTTATGAAAATATTTTAAGATTAAGTGGTCAATAAAATTACTATCAACAATCACTAAAAAAATTAAAAAAATCCTAGTTCACCAATTCAATTCTATCTTCTTTGATCATAATAAGCTTCTTTCTATATAGGTTACCAACTGCTTTTTTAAATGCTTTCTTACTCATTTTCATATGAAAACGAATAGAATCAGGAGAGCTTTTATCTGTAATTAAAATAAATCCCTCTCTACTATCTTTGAGTTTAGAAAGAACTTTATCTACATCAGAATCAATGACATTTCTAAAACCCTGTGGTCTCAGAGACACATCTATTTTTCCATCTTCACGTATTTTTTTTATAAATCCAACAAGCTCCATATTCTCTTCTATATCTTGAAAAACTTCACTTCTGAATAGCAATCCCTCAAATTCATCATTAATTAAAACAGTATAACCCAAGGCTGTTTCGGTTTCAATGACAAACTGCACTTTATCTCCTTCTAGTAAATCCATTATTGTATATATTTAAAATAGTTTTTTAAAAGCAAATCGTTTTCTACACTTGGTGTGAAAATTTCTAAAATTTTAGGGTTGACTGAAGCCTTGTAAAAACTCTCTAATTGTTCTTTTATTGTTGTTGTTGAATACGCTTTATGATATTCAAAACCATGCATTTTAGACAAATGCTCTGCAGTCAAACAGTGAGGGGTTTCAAAATATTTAGTTGCATTTGTAGTAGATGGTCCAGGAATAATTTTAAAAATTCCACCACCAGAATTATTTATTAAAACAATCCTAAAATTAGGAGGTATATGATCATTCCATAACCCATTACTATCATAGAAAAAGCTTAAATCACCAGTAATAAAAACAGTTTGTTTTGAACTTGCAAATGCCGCTCCAATCGCAGTACTTGTACTCCCATCGATACCACTTGTACCTCTATTGCAAAAAACTTCTACAGAATCTTTAATAGAAAATAGCTGAGCGTATCTTATAATAGAGCTATTGCTAATTTGAAGTTGAGAGTATTCTGGCACGCTTTCTAAAATTTGCTCGAAGGCTTTAAAATCTGAATGGCCAATTTGATCTATATATTGTTGATGTTTCACTCTTTTTTCGTTTCTAAATGAAAGCCATTTTTGCTGATAATCACTCGTTACTTTTTGAATACTATTGTTAAATGTTATAAAAAAATCCGAAGGCTTTTGTTGAATAAATTCTGTCAAAGAAAAAAAGGTGTTTGTTGCTTTTTTCTCATCAATATCCCAATGATGTTTGGGCTGATATAAACGTAAAAATTGTTTAATTTTTTTAGAAATAATCATGCCCCCAAACGTGATTAAAACTTCGGGTTGAAGCTCTTTAAACTCAAAATCATCGAGAGAAAATATAAGTTGATCTATGGAATCTACTACATTTTTGTGATGCAAGTTAGAGGTTGTTTCTGTAAGAATCAGCACAGAGGTGTCTTCCGCATAAAAATTGATAAGTTCGTTGATTTTTTTATCTGGAAAACTAACCCCTACCAATATCATCTTCTTCTTTGCACTGTTCCAAATATCTGCAAAAAAAGGATAATCTACTCTTGAATTCTCAAGAGAGCTCATAGAAATACGAGGGAAATGAAAATTATTTAAAAAAGATACTGTTTCATATAAAGGTTCATCAAAGGGAACGTTTATGTGAACAGGACCTTGATTTGAACTTGCAATCTGTAAAGCCTCCCCTATTAATTGTGAATTTCTAGTTTTAAACGTTGGGTTTTCTATCAAGTTTGCTGAAAATAAAATATGATTTTCAAATACATTTTCTTGACGAATTGTTTGACCATCACCAATATCAATTAAATGTTTAGGTCGATCGGCAGAAATTACTACCAAAGGGATATTACTGTAAAATGATTCAGCAATTGCAGGATAATAATTGAGTAGTGCTGATCCTGAAGTACACAAAATTGCAACAGGCTTTTGAGTTTGCTGCGCTATTCCTAAAGCAAAAAAAGCTGCACAACGCTCGTCTACAATACTAAAAGTGTCTATATCTTTATGATTTGAGAAACCAATAGTAAGTGGTGCATTCCGAGAACCAGGAGAAATCACAACCGTCTCAATTTTAAATTGATGACAAGCTGAAATAAGGATTTGTGCAAGTTCTTTCTTTGGATACATTTATTACTCTTAAAAAATGTGATTCCAAAATTAAATCCTGAAATGACATTTTATACAAAAACCAACTAAGTTGGTTAATTTCCTTTTTTATAGTCTTCTAAAAACTTCGCCAATCCGCTATCTGTTAGCGGGTGTTTTAGCAAACCTTCAATGGCACTTATAGGACCTGTCATTACATCAGAGCCTAATTTTGCACAATCAATAATGTGCATAGTATGTCGCACAGAAGCCGCTAAAATCTGAGTTTCAAAACCATAATTATCATATATTAAACGAATTTCAGAGATCAAATTTAAACCATCTGTAGAAATATCATCCAAACGTCCAATAAATGGAGACACATAGGTTGCACCTGCTTTCGCTGCTAACAATGCTTGTCCTGCAGAAAAAACTAAAGTTACGTTCGTTTTAATTCCTTTAGAAGAAAAATATTTACAGGCTTTTACACCCTCTGTTATCATTGGTAATTTTACCACAAGTTGAGGGTTTAAAGCTGCGAGAGCTTCTCCTTCTTTAACCATTCCTTCAAAATCTGTAGCAATAACCTCTGCAGAAACATCTCCTTCAACCAATTCGCAAATTTCTTTGTAGTGATTAATAATATTTGCTTCACCTGTAATTCCTTCTTTGGCCATCAAAGAAGGGTTTGTAGTAACACCATCTAAAATACCTAGGGCTTGTGCTTCTTTAATTTGGGCCAAATTTGCTGTGTCTATAAAAAATTTCATTTGTACTTATTTAGTTGTCATTATTATATTTTTGGGCATTACTTTATGCTGAAGGCATTCAGAACCAAGTCGGGCTTTGCGCACTCGCTTTGTGTTCATTCTTCTCAAAAGAGCTCAAACAAATACTTCAATCCCTAATGCAAAGATAAGAACTCGTCTAGTATTTTAGGAGCGTTCTAAAAAATATTTTTATACCAGTTATAAGAAAAAACTATAATTTGTAGTGCTGCATCAATATTTTCTCATACAATCTATCTGGTAGAATTCGTTTTAAAACGATAGAAAATTTCTCCATAAAACCACCTACTTTATAATGGATTTTTGGCTTTTTGGTATGTATAATTTTAAAAACAGCTTTTGCCATTTCTAATGGATCCATTCCATCATTTACATGAGTATTCATCAAATCTAAATTCGCTTGATACTTTTTTTTATAAGCAGAATTTTCAAACACAGGTGTATGATACCTACCTTCAGCTATATTGGTTGTAAAATCTCCAGGAGCAATATTAACAACCTTAATCCCAAAATTTTTAACCTCCATGCTTGTGGCTTCAGTTATAATTTCTAGAGCTCCTTTGGTCGCAGAATACACCCCTCTATAAGGCAAACCCATATAACCAGCAATGGAAGTAACATTTATAATTATTCCTGAATTTTGTTTGCGCATTTGAGGCAAAACCCCTTTCATAACATCTATTGCCCCAAATAAGTTCGTATTAAAAACGGCGCGCATTTCATCAGTGGGTGTTTCTTCAATAGGACCTGTAATACCCATTCCTGCATTGTTTATCAAAACATCTAACCTTCCTTCTTTTTTAATAATAAATGCTACTGCAGAAGCTATCGTATCAATTTTTAAAACATCTAATGCAATGAGTTTAAAAGAAAAATCAGCTGTAAGTTTAGGATTTCTACTGGTACCATAAACTTTATATCCTTTTTCAACTAAAAAAGTAGCAATAGCTTTCCCTATTCCTGAAGAAGCACCAGTAATCAAAACAACTTTAGACATACACAAAATATTTAAACAAATATCTTAAAAGAAAACTAAGGAAACTAAAATTAAAAGAAAATTATAAATCTAGGGCACAAAAAATGGCAAGCTACCTACATCACACTGCTACAACCTAATACCTTTGCTGCGTTCCCGCCCTGGAGGATTCAAAGGGAGCTAGTTGTGTAGAACTTGCCAAGGCAAATTTACAATCTATTTTTATTTTAACAATTAAAAAAAGAACTATTTTTAGAAATAATTAAACCAAACTGAAAACTTATATTTTTATTTTAATAATATCAAAAATGAATTGAATATATTTGTTCAAATTAAAAATTTAAAGATGGAAAATCAATTAAGTAGTAAAAGTTTTACCCTAAATAATGGTGTAAGCCTGGGAATAGCAATGGTTTTATTTAGCCTAGTAATGTATGCTACCGGAAATCATCTAAAACCCCACTGGTCTGGTTCTATTATAACTGGAGTGTTATTTGTTGGTATAATCGTTTTTGGAATTAAAAAATTTAAAGAAGCAAATGGTGGTTTTCTTTCGTGGGGAAAAGGTGTTAAAATTGGAGTTGGTATTGCTGTTTTAGCTGGCCTAATTAATGTAATCTATAGCTATATTTTCATGAACTTTATAGAGCCAGATTATATGAACCAAATGATGGAAATTCAAAATCAAGCTTTTATAGACCAAGGTATGACAGAAGAGCAAATTGATGTGGCTAATGAAATGAGTGAAAAGTTTCAATCTCCTGGTATTGTTGCTGCAATGGGTATAATTGCATACGCTATTGGAGGGTTTATCGTTTCTGCAATTGCTGCTGCAATCATGAAAAAATCTGAAGAAGAACAGTATTAAAATGAACCTGCTCGCTTATACATTTTACTAAGCGATATAAATTAACAGTACTTTATAAACAGACTATTTTTTTTTATATGAATATTTCAATAGTCATACCTCTTCTTAACGAAGAAGAATCTTTACAAGAATTGTACGATTGGATTGCAAAAGTGATGCAATCCAATCGTTATTTATATGAAATTATTTTTATTGATGATGGAAGTACGGATACATCCTGGGATGTGATCAAAAAGCTAACTCAACAAAACCCCACTGTAAAAGGAATTCGTTTTCAAAAAAACTATGGAAAATCGCAAGCTTTAGACGCTGGTTTTGAAATTGCAATAGGGAAAGTAGTAATTACCATGGATGCAGACCTACAAGACAACCCAGAAGAAATACCTGAGCTATATAACTTAATCATTAATGATAATTTCGATTTAATTTCTGGATGGAAAAAGAAACGATATGACAATGTTTTTACAAAAAATATTCCATCAAAATTATTTAATGCTGCAGCCAGAAAAACCTCTGATTTAAAACTACATGATTTTAATTGCGGACTAAAAGCCTACAAAAATGAAGTCATAAAAGCCGTAAAAGTTAGCGGAGAAATGCACAGATACATTCCTGTTTTGGCGAAAAACGAGGGTTTTACTAAAATTGGTGAAAAAGTTGTGCAACACCAAGCAAGGAAATACGGTGAAACAAAATTTGGCATAGACCGATTTATAAATGGCTTTTTAGACTTGATTACCATCTCATTTCTATCAAAATTTGGCAAAAGGCCCATGCACTTTTTTGGCCTTTGGGGTTCTTTTATGTTTCTATTTGGAAGCTTTTCTGCAATTTACATTGGTGCATTTAAACTTTACAAGGTTTTTAATAATATCAAAACAATCTTAGTTACCAACAATCCTTGGTTTTACATAGCGTTGACTTCTATGATTTTAGGAACTTTATTATTTTTGGCGGGTTTTATTGGTGAACTCATAATAAAAACAAAAAGTAATGAAAAACACTATACTATTAAAGAAAAACTCAATTTCTAAATAGTATATTTGCAAATCAATTAAACAAGAATATTTTTAATTTTATGACTGAAATTTTAGACAAAGCGAAGCAATGGTTAACGTCAACTTTTGATGCTGAAACTCAAAAAGAGATAAACGAATTAATCACGAATGATTCAAATGATTTAACAGATAGATTCTATAAAGACATGGAATTTGGTACCGGAGGAATGCGAGGTGTAATGGGGGCAGGAACCAACAGAATAAATAAATATACGCTTGGTAGAGCAACTCAAGGCTTGTCTAATTACCTAATAGAAAATATAAAAAAAGAACAACACAGTGTTGTCATTGCTTACGATTGTAGACATAATAGTAAAAAGTTTGCGAAAGTTGTTGCTGATGTCTTATCCGCTAACAACATAAAAGTTTTTTTATTTGAAGACCTCCGTGCAACTCCAGAATTATCTTTTGCTGTTCGACACTTAAATTGTGATGCAGGGATTGTTTTAACAGCTTCTCACAATCCACCAGAATATAATGGATACAAAGTATATTGGTCAGATGGCGGACAAATTGTACCTCCTCATGATCATGGAATTATAAAAAAAGTAAATTCATTAGACTTTTCTGAAATAAATTTTGAAGCAAATGAAAATTTAATTGAGATGATTGGAAAAGAGGTAGACGATGCTTTTATTGATGCTTCTGTAATCAATGGTTCTTTATCAGACACCATTGATAGAAAAAATTTGAAAATTGTTTTTACACCTTTACACGGAACCTCTATAGTATCTGTGCCAGATGCATTGGCTAAGGCTGGTTATTCTGATGTTCATATTGTAGAAGAACAAAGAATCCCTAATGGTGATTTTCCTACTGTAAAATCGCCAAACCCAGAAGAACCGGAAGCCTTACAAATGGCAACTGATTTGGCCAACAAAATTGGAGCTGATATAGTTATTGGTACAGACCCAGACTGTGATAGATTAGGAGTTGCAGTTAGAGATACCAATGGAAATATGAAATTGATGAATGGGAACCAAACAATGGTTGTTATGACTGAATTTTTATTAAAAAAATGGAAAGAAGAGAAAAAAATTAATGGGAAACAATTTATAGGATCTACCATTGTTTCTACTGAATTAGTAAATGATGTTGCTGCCAATTATAATGTTGAAACCAAAGTTGGTTTAACAGGTTTTAAATGGATTGCAAAAATGGTGAAAGACTTCCCAGAATTAGATTTTATTGGTGGTGGTGAGGAAAGTTTTGGATACATGGTTGGAGGTTTTGTAAGAGATAAAGATGCCGTAACAGCAACGCTGTTAGCTTGTGAGGTTGCCGCATACGCAAAACAACAAGGAAGCTCTTTTTATGAAGAGCTACTAGCGATTTATGTTGAACATAAATTTTACAAAGAACACTTGATATCTATTACAAAAAAAGGAATGGATGGCGCTGCAGAAATTCAGAAAATGTTAAGTGATATGCGCAACAATCCATTGACAGAAATTGATGGTGAAAAAGTAGAATCACTTTCTGATTACCAAGCATCAATAAGAAAAAACTTAATTACGGGAAATAGTACAAAAATAGATTTACCAAAATCTAATGTGCTCATTTACAAAACAGAATCTGGAACAAGAATTGCAGCCAGACCTAGTGGAACTGAACCAAAAATAAAATTCTATTTTAGTGTAAATACGAATCTAGATCTTGCAAAAAACGCAGATCGTATTGAAACAGAATTAGAGGCAAAAATTCAGCGTATTATCAAAGAAATGAATTTGAACTAATGAGCTACTTTAAAGACATCATAAAATACGAAAAGAAGTATAGAAAATTTACTGTTCTAAATATTCTTTTTAATATTCTGTATGCTGTTTTTAATGTACTGTCTGTTCTTGCTTTCATCCCAGTTTTAGGCATTCTTTTTGGAAAAGAACAAAGAATAACCAAAGAGCCAATTTTTCAGGGGATTTCAAAAATTGGCGATTATTTAAGAGATAGTTTTTATTATTTTATCTCTCAAAGGATTGAAAATAACGGAGAAATTAACACTCTTGTATTTATTTGTCTTTTAGCGCTATCATTATTTTTTTTTAAAAATTTATTTAGATATTTAGCCTCTTATGTCATTACCTTTTTAAGAACAGGAATCGTCAAAGATCTTAGAGATAAACTCTATAAGAAAATCGTAGAATTGCCTGTAGCTTACTTTACTGAAAAAAGAAAAGGAGACATTATCGCTCGGATGACTTCAGATGTTCAAGAAGTGGAAAGTTCAATTTTAACTTCTATAGAAACTATTGTTAGAGAGCCTTTAACAGTTATCATTTCAATAACTATCATGCTTTTCATGAGCTTAAAACTCACACTATTTGTCTTTATTTTACTCCCAGTTTCTGGGTTTATTATTTCATCAATTAGTAAAAAATTAAAAGCCAACTCTTTAAAAGCACAAAAAGAAACTGGTAATTTTCTATCCTTTATAGAAGAAACGCTAACAGGTTTAAGAATCATTAAAGGCTTTAACGCTGAAAGTGTAATTCAAAAAAAATTCAATAGTTCTACGTTGAGTTTTAAAAAATTAATGACAAGTGTTTTCCACAGACAAACATTGGCCTCGCCGATGAGTGAATTTTTAGGCTCTGCAACCATTATTGCTATTCTTTGGTATGGAGGGACGGAAGTTTTATCTAAAACAAGTGCACTCCAACCAGATGAATTTTTTGGATATATTGTACTGTTTTATACTGTTTTAAACCCTATTAAATTAATTACTACTACATTTTACAATATTCAAAAAGGAGAGGCCTCTGCCGAGAGAATCATGACTGTTTTAAATATGGAAAACAGTATTAAAGATAAGCCCAATGCCATTGTAAAAAAAGTTTTTAAAAGTCAGATTGAATTTAAAAATATTTCATTTAAGTATAAAAATGAATATGTTTTAGAAAATTTTTCACTGACACTCAACAAAGGTGAAACAATAGCTTTAGTTGGGCAATCTGGAAGTGGAAAATCTACTTTAGCGAATTTAATTACCCGCTTTTACGATGTTAATAAAGGGGAAATTTTAATTGATGGAGAAAATATTAAAAATATTACAAAAAAATCTTTAAGAGATTTAATGGGGATCGTTTCTCAAGATTCCATTTTATTCAACGATACTGTTGCCAATAACATCAAGCTAGGAAACCAAAAAGCAACAGACACAGCTATATTAGAAGCATGTAAAATAGCAAATGCTGATGAATTTATTCAAAATTTGTCACAAAAATATAGTACAAATATTGGTGATGGTGGAAATACACTTTCTGGCGGACAAAAACAACGATTATCTATTGCTAGAGCCGTCCTAAAGAATCCACCAATTATGATTTTGGACGAGGCTACCTCTGCCCTAGACACAGCATCTGAACAATTAGTACAGATTGCTTTAGAAAAAATGATGGAAAATAGAACTTCTATAGTAATAGCACATAGACTTTCTACAATTCAAAAAGCCGATAAGATCTTAGTACTACACAAAGGTAAAATCGTAGAACAAGGAAAACACCAAGAGCTACTTGCTCAAAAAGGAGAATACTTTAAATTGGTGACGATGCAATCTTTAAGCTAGTTTCAACCCTAACTGATTTCCCTTTTTAATCATAAAATCATAAGATGCTTGATGTTCATTTGGTATTTTATAACCTAAAAACAACTCATACAACTTCATTTATTTTTAAATTAAGAATGAAGATCACAAGCTTTATCAAGTTCTTCAACTTCTCTAATTTTGGTTTTTTCACAATGCTAAGTTATTATAAAATTGAAATATCATTGGATTAATTTAATTATGTCAATAAATTAATCTAATTTTATTGAAATATTACTTAAATAATAATTTTACAAAGTATTGTGATTAAATTTAACCTTTTTTCTAAACAAAATAATCAACAAAAAAAAGAACGTAAAATTCAAAAGAAACGTTGCAAACCCTGGTTTAAGATTAATGGAGACAAAACTTTAAGGTTAAACTATGATTTATCTAAATCTTCAATAGTTTTTGATTTAGGTGGTTACAAAGGTAATTTTGCTCAAGAAATCTATAATAGATATTTATGTAAAATATTTATTTTTGAACCTGTTAAATCATTTTATAAAATTATTGATGACAAATTTAAAGATATTCCTAAAGTAACTACCTATCCGTATGGTTTAGCAAACGAGGATAAAGAACTTTTTATTAGTGATAGTGAAGATGCCTCTTCTGTTTTTATTGATTCAGAAGGTTCAGAAAAAATAAAATTAAAATCTATATTAAATTTTATTAATAATAATAATATCACACACGTAGATTTGATTAAGATTAATATAGAGGGAGGCGAATATGAAGTTTTAGAGGCTCTTTTAGAATCAGGAATGATTTCAATATTTAAAAATTTACAAATCCAATTCCATGATTTTATTATTGACAATGCAAGTGAAAGGATGGAGAATATTCAAGTACAACTAGCAAAAACTCATAAAATTACCTATCAGTATAAATTTGTTTGGGAAAATTGGGTAATCAAATAAATACTATTCTTACAAATTTAATTGTAAACCTAATTTCTTTCCCTTTTTAATCATAAAATCATAAGATGCTTGATGTTCATTTGGTATTTTACCATCTAAAATAGCTTCTTTAATCGCTTCCTTAATCTGACCAATTTCTTTACAAGGTTTTAGATTAAAGGCTTGCATAATCTCATCTCCTGAAACTGGTGGTTGAAAATTACGGACTTTATCCCGTTCCTCTACTTGTTTAATTTTTTTTCTAACCAACTCAAAATTTTTGTGATACCGTTTGAATTTTTTTGGGTTTTTTGTTGTGATATCAGCTTCACATAGTGTCATTAAAGAGTTGATATCGTTCCCTGCATCAAAAACAAGACGTCTAACAGCTGCATCAGACACTTCACTAGCCAACACTATTGGACGCGAACTTAACAAAACCATTTTCTGAACAAATTTCATTTTATTATTCAAAGGCATTTTTAAACGTTTGAATAATTTATATACCATTTTTGACCCTACAAATTCATGCGCATGAAACGTCCAACCCACTTTTTTGCTGAATTTTTTAGTAGGTGCTTTACCAATATCATGCAATAAAGCTGCCCATCGTAACCAAACATCATTCGTGTTTTCAGAAATATTATCAACCACTTCTAAAGTGTGATAAAAATTATCTTTATGTTTTTGACCTTCAACTTCCTCTACCCCTTTCAAGTCAATTAATTCAGGAAGAATTTGTGCCAATAGTTCTGTTTCCTCTAATAACAAAAATCCTATCGATGGTTTTGAAGACAACATTATCTTATTCAATTCATCTACAATTCTCTCTCTAGTTATAATTTGTAATCTTTTTGAATTTTTAGAAATTGCAGAAAGAGATTCTTTTTCAATTTCAAAATTTAATTGCGAAGCAAAACGGATGGCACGGAGCATTCGTAAAGGATCATCTGAATAAGTGATATCAGGGTCTAAAGGTGTTTTAATTATCTTATTCTCTAAATCTTCTATTCCATTAAACGGATCTAATAGTTCTCCATAATTAGCTTCATTTAGACTTAAAGCAAGTGCATTTATGGTAAAATCACGTCTGTTTTGGTCATCTTGTAATGTTCCTTCAATTACATCTGGATTTCTACTATCCTTTGTATAAGACTCTTTTCTGGCACCAACAAATTCAATTTCAACATCTTTATATCTCAACATTGCTGTACCATAGGTTTTAAAAACCTGAACTTTTGGTTTGTTGGGTAACAATTTAGAAACTGCTAAAGCTAAATCTATTCCGCTACCAATTACTACAACATCAATATCTATTGCATTGCCTCTTTTTAAGAAAAAATCGCGTACAAAACCACCAATGACATAACTATCTAGTTGGATTTGTTTGGATGCCTTAGAAATAACACTAAATATTTCTGATGAAATCGCTTCTGTATAAAATAAGCCTTTCATTTAATATAATTCTTAATAATAAAATAATTTACTCTTCTTTTTTGGAAACAATTGCATATTGCATATAAAACATATCTAATTGAGAAAATAAAAGGAAAATATTAAATATTACAGCAAAAGGATAATATAAAAAAGATTTTGTTCTATTTACTCCTTTAATCGTTTGAATAGTAAAACCACACTCTTTAAACATTCGATGAATACTTTTCTTAGTGAAAAACCTAAAATGAGTATTATCTAAAATACCAGATTCTGTATATTTCCAATCTCTTTTAAAAATTAAATTAAATATATTTTTAGAGTATCTAACATTTGGAATAGAACAAACCAAAATTCCACCTTTATTAAGTTTAGGCTTTAATTTCTTCAAATCTTCTTCTGGATAGATTAAATGTTCTATCACATCATTCAAAATAATTACATCAAAATAATCTTCAGGCAAATTAAAAATAGTTTCACCAATAGTACCTGTTAAAACTTTGAACAATTTGTTTGAAGCAACTTTTGCTGCCTCTATATTGGGTTCAACTCCCCATACTTCAATATTATCCTTGATTAGTTGATTTGAAAAATTTGCTTCTCCACAACCAATTTCAATGATTTTTTTTGCTGTACTTGGAACAAATTGCAACATTTCTGGTCTTACGTGACCATAATAAGACTTATCCTTAACCTCTTTCATTTATTATTTTTTATATGGGTTGTTCATCGATTTACTACTTAACCAAGATTTTTTAATTAAGGCTAAAATGTAATATTTTACGAGTTCTACAAACAAATATAAGTTTAATCTAAGTTTTGGTATAAAAAATAATATTAAACCTATAAAAGCTAAAATTAATCTACTAATTATTGATGTTAATACAATAAGAAATTGAAGTGTAAAATACTTTAATCCGTTAAAATGATTCCTAATATAAACATGTTTAGAAATTAAAACCTCAGTTTTTGTTATTGAGGCGGTTTTTATATTAATTCTTGATGAACCACCATGATTATGGATTATTTCTGTATTTGTTAATAAAGCGACTTTACCTTCTAAGTTTGATACTTTTTTGGATAAATCTACATCCTCAAAATACATCCAATAATCTTCATTCCATCCACTTATTTTATCAAACCAAATTTTACTAATTAAAACAACCGCACCAGAAACCCATTCTGGATAAACAACATTCTTACTTTGCTTGATGTTTTTTAACAATTTATATTTATTAAACGCTCTTAAAAAACCAAAAAGTGTATCTGGTTTAGGGAAGAAACGAATATTTTTTTCATAAGAACCGTCCAAGTTTTTCTGTTTACATGAGACTAAACCTATATTTATATTATCTCTAATGTAATTATACATTTCTAAAATGGATTCTTTTGAAATTATAGTATCAGGGTTTAAAAAAAACAAATAATCTCCAGAAGAGTTTTTTGCGCCTAAATTACAACCATTAGCAAAACCATTATTACCAGAATTTTCTATAAAACTGAAATTAGGAAAATCATTTCTAAAAACATTAAGTTTAGAATCATTAGAATAATTATCTACAACTATAACTTCAATCGTAATGTGCTCTAATTTTATATTTTGTATTGATTTTAAACAACTAAAAAGAAGATTCCAACTTTTGTAATTTACAATTACAATTGAAATATCAATATTTGAATTTTGTAAGTTCAAATTATTTAACTTTTTTATTTAATAACCATAGTTTAATATACCTTGTTAAAACACTATAAGCTTGTACTTTCGCAAATATAAATCCAGGAAAACCATCTAAAAAGCCTAATCGAATTATATAATGGATAAAAAACCTTGCAGAAGGTTTGATTAGAATATGAAACAAATTTACTTTTTTCCCTTTTTTATACAATTCTTTTGCTTGCAACCAAGAGTATTGATTTAATTTTGAGATATAATGATCGAAGCTTCTGTAAGAATAATGTTCAATTTTATTTTTAAAAAAACCTAGCTTTCCTTTTGTTGAAATTCTTTCATGAACAATACCAGAATAACTACAATATTCTTTTAAAAATAAACGAACTACTTTATCTCTTTGGCAACCCCCATAGTTGATGTTTCTAGCACAAAAGTAAAAGGTCCTGCGAACATAAAAACCAACAAAACCTTTTGGGTTTTTAACCGCTTCCAAAATTTCTTTCAACACTTCTGGAGTTACACGCTCATCGGCATCTAAAATATAAATCCAATCATGTTTAGCTTGAGCAATTGCAAAGTTTTTTTGTGAAGAAAAATCATCAAACGTTCGCTTGATGATTTTTACATTGTATTGCTCTGCTATTTCTATTGTATTGTCTGAACTGTAAGAGTCTATTACAATAATTTCATCAGCAAAACTTACTGATTTAATAGCATCAGCAATATGAATCTCTTCATTTAAGGTTGGGATAATAGCAGTAATCTTCGTCATATCTTTTTCAAATCTTTTTTCAACTCTTTTTTCAACTCTTAAACGGCAACATCATACTCACGCAATGCGTCGTTCAAAGAGGTCTTTTTATTTGTACTTTCTTTTCTTTTTCCAATAATCAATGCACAAGGAACATTGTACTCTCCTGCAGCAAACTTCTTTGTATAACTTCCTGGAATAACTACCGATCTCGCAGGAACTACTCCTTTGGTTTCAATAGGCTCATCACCTGTTACATCTATAATTTTAGTACTCATTGTCAAGACAACATTCGCACCTAAGACAGCTTCTTTTTCTACCCTTACGCCTTCAACTACGATACATCTTGAACCTATAAAGGCACCATCTTCAATAATTACGGGTGCAGCTTGTAAAGGTTCCAAAACACCACCTATTCCAACACCACCAGAAAGATGCACATTTTTACCAATTTGCGCACAAGAACCCACTGTAGCCCAAGTATCTACCATCGTTCCCTCATCTACATATGCTCCTATATTTACATAACTGGGCATTAAAATTGTTCCTGAAGAAATATAAGCTCCATGTCTTGCTACTGCATTGGGAACAACTCTAATACCTCTTTCAGCAAAATTTCTTTTCAATGGAATTTTATCATGGTATTCAAAAATACCAGCTTCTAAAGTTTCCATTTTTTGAATTGGAAAATATAAAACAACTGCTTTTTTTACCCATTCATTTACTTGCCAACCATTTTCAATTGGCTCGGCAACTCTTAATTGTCCTTTATCTAATAAATCTACAACTTTTCGAATCGTATTAATCGTATTTTCTTCTTTTAATAATTCTCGATTTTCCCAAGCTGACTCTATAATTTTTCTAATATCTTTCATACTAATAGTTTATTTTACAAATATAAATTTATCCGCAAAAACCGGAACGAATATACGTTTTTTAAACAGATTATTAGTTGTTGTTAAAATACTACTGCTTAATTCTTAGAGAATAGTTTAAAATAACGTCTAACTAGTTGATAATATTTTAATTAATCTGTTATTATTAAATTATAACTTTTATTTTTACACAAAAAATTTATTTTGGGTAGAATTCTCGCCATCGATTTTGGTAAAAAAAGAACGGGTATTGCGGTAACTGATGAACTTCAATTAATTGCATCTGGTTTAACAACAGTTCATACTGAAACTTTAATCCCTTTTTTGAAAGAATACGTTTCCAAAAATAAGGTAGCTCTTTTTATAGTAGGAAAACCAAAGCAAATGAACAATACTGATAGTGAAAGTGAAGCAATGATTCTTCCGTTTTTAAGGAAACTTGAAAAAGAAATTCCTCACATTTCTCTTCTAAGGATTGATGAGCGTTTTACGTCTAAGATGGCATTTCAGTCAATGATTGATGGGGGTTTAAACAAAAAACAACGTCGAAATAAAGCCTTAGTTGATGAAATTAGTGCAACCATTATTTTACAATCTTATTTATATAACAAATAATTTTATTGAAGTCTCAAACTTTGTACTTTTGCAATGCTTAAATTTAAAGAAATGATTATACCAATAGTTGCTTACGGAGATCCAGTTTTACGAAAAGTTGCCGTAGAGATTAATGCTGATTATCCTGAGTTAAAGACGCTAATAGCAAACATGAAAGAAACCATGTACAATGCTTCTGGTGTTGGTCTAGCTGCTCCACAAATAGGAAAAGCTATTCGTTTATTTCTTGTTGATGCTTCTCCGTTTGCAGAGGATGAAGAATTATCTGAAAAAGACAGAAAAGTATTAAAAAACTTTAATAAAGTATTTATAAATGCCAAAATTATAAAAGAGGAGGGTGATGAATGGGCTTTTAATGAAGGATGCTTGAGTATTCCTGATGTTAGAGAAGACGTTTTTCGTCAGCCAAAAATTACTATTGAATATCTAGATGAAGATTTTAAAACTCATACTGAAACTCTAGACGGTCTAGCTGCAAGAGTTTTTCAACATGAGTATGATCATATAAACGGAGTTTTATTTACAGACAAACTTTCAACACTCAAAAAAAGATTGATAAAAAAGAAATTAGAAAATATTTCAAA
>JAQWIO010000104.1 GCA_029248845.1 Polaribacter sp.
ATATGTTTTGGCTAAAGAATAATCTTTATTACTTAATGCGATAGTAAGTTTATTTCTGTAGCCATGGGAAATCCCAATATCAAAAAAATTCATCCAATTTACTATCGAATTTATTGTAAGCCAAATACCATAATCTGTTTGGGTTAAATAGGCAAGAGAAATTGGTACTAATAAAAAATCAATCAATACATCTACTAGTCGAAGAAAAAAAGATCCAAATATATTTTTTCTAAGAATATTGGATCTCTTATCATTAATATCAATGAGTTTACTCAGTAATTTATTCATAATCAAATCCCAAAAGTTTTATTTCTTTGGAATATTTAATTCTTATTTTTTTAATTTGTTGTTTAGTTAAATTAAATTTTTCCTTACCTGAGGTTCCTTTGTACTTGTGCTTTGTTTGGACTGTGAGATTTCCGTTATAAGGAATACCTATTTTTGCAAAAACAACACCTAATTCCTTATTTAAGTTTTTATAATCAATAATTTTATCCACAATTACATCAGAATATGAATTATTCATATATTGTGGATAATTAAAACAACTTTTATTTTTTAAATAATCATCAAAATTATTTATTTTTTTTGTTTTTCGATACTTAAGCATATTATAATGCGATATCGATTTTGACCAAGGATCTCTTTCTACACAAAATTTATAATAGGTATCCCACGTTTCTTTATCAATTCTAGCTTTTACAGCAATAGCTGGTATGTGATTGTAAAACTTTTGATTTTTAAAAAAACTTGATAATGTTTTTCTTATTCCGCGTCCTCTTGTCATAAATAATTCCTTTAAAAAATTAAATCTACCAAGATAGTTTTGAGGTCGATGTTTTTCTTCAATCGGGAAAATTGGAGTTACAATATCATCTTCACCGCAAAACTGGCTGAGATAAACTTCTATACTTGTACCAGCAGTTTTTTTTGTCTTAATAAAAATAAATTTATACTTGTGAGAAATAATCATAATTTTTTAAATCTATTTAACCAAAAACCAAGCATTCAACAACTCTTCTCTGTTATACAACATATTTTCTTTGGTGCTCCAATCAATCACCTGAAAGCCCGCATGCTCACAAATGGCTTGTCCGGCTGCCGTATCCCATTCCATCGTGGGTGCAAAACGCGGGTAGCAGTTGGCAGTACCTTCGGCTACCATGCATAGTTTTAAAGAACTTCCTTTAGAGATTAAATTCACTTCTCCATGGAGATCACGCATTTCTTGCACATAGGTTTCCGTTTCTGGAGACATGTGAGATCTACTCGCCACAATCGTAAACGTGTTGTCTTCTCGTTGCAAGGGTAATTTGTTTCCATTTGAAATTAATGTTTCAAGATCATAATTTTTAAGATCGACAGCCACTTTAAAAGCCCCCATTTCTTTGGAAGAAAAATACAACTCACCCGTTACAGGCACAAAAATAACTCCAATTTGGGTTTTTTGGTTTTCAATTAGGGCAATATTCACGGTAAACTCTCCATTTCGCTTTATAAATTCTTTCGTCCCATCTATAGGATCTACAATCCAAAGTTGGCTCCAATCCTTTCGCTCTTGATAAGCAATGGATTTTCCTTCCTCAGAAAGTACTGGAATATCCGTCTTTGTTAAAAAAGACATAATCACATTGTGTGAAGCGGTATCTGCTTTGGTTAAGGGAGAGTTGTCTCCTTTAATTTCGATATCAAAGGCTCCAGAATGATAAATTTCTAAGATGGCCTTACCCGCTTCTAAAGCGGCGGTAATGGCGGTAATAAGGTGATTCTGTAGGATGGTCATGTGGTGTATGGTTGATACGATGATACTGTGATTTGGTGATACGGTGATTATGTCTTCACTGCTTCACTATCTCACTGTTTCACTTTTTTTGGTGATTCATTTTACTTATTTAATTTTTTGTTTAGTGATTGTTTTAATCTATATAACATTTTTCTAATTGTAGTTATTTTGTTCTGTAAATCTTCACAAAAAACAATATAACCTATGCGCTCTGCAATTACCAATTGTGTTTCTATTTCGGATAATGATCCAGTAGTTATATTTAAAAACCGAATAAAATCTTTTGTAGAGGCTCTACTTGAACCTTCTGCTATGTTTGATGGCAATGAAACTGCTGCACGTCTTAGTTGGGAGGTGAGCCCAAAATTTTCGGAGGTAGGAAAACTTTTTGTTAGCTTATATATGTCTTCCACCAGCTCTAAACTTAATTTATAAACATCTAAATCTTTATGTGTCATCACTAATCTTTAACTATATCTCAGTTTCTCCGCTTTACTGTTCCTTCGAATCAGCGTTTCACTATTTTACTGCTTTCTTGCATCACTGTTTCACTGCCTCACTTCATCACCCCTAAATAATCATCCCCGCTCCGATAGTTTCATTGGTTTGCTCATCAATGATAATCAGACTTCCGGTTTGACGATTTTTTTTATACGCATCATAAAACAAAGGTTTAGAAGTACGTATGGAAATACGTCCAATGTCATTCATGGCTATTTTATCAATGTTTTCGATGCGGTGCAACGTATTGATGTCTACTTTGTACTTTAATTCTTTCACCATTGCCATACATTCATTGGTGGTGTGTTTTACAACTACCTTTGTACGCGCTTGTATAGGATTACTACTCATCCAAGTCACCAAAACTTCTAGATCTTGACCTACTTCAGGGACGTTATTTTCTCGCACAATCATGTCTCCACGGCTGGTGTCTATTTCATCTTCTAAGGTCATCGTAACCGACATAGGAGCATAGGCTTCTGCAATGTGTTCACCATTCAATTCAATGGTTTTAATGGTCGACACAAATCCTGAAGGCAAGGTTTTTACTTTGTCACCAGGCTTAAAAATACCCCCATCAATACGGCCTGCAAAGCCTCTAAAATCTTGGTTCTCTAAGGTATGTGGACGAATAACCGATTGAATAGGAAAACGACAATCTACATGATTGTAATCACTAGAAATATGAACCGTTTCGAGATGGTACATCATAGTACTTCCTTTGTACCAATCCATATTTTCAGATTTGTTAACAACATTATCTCCTGCAAGTGCTGAAATTGGAATAAATTGGATGTCGCTAATATCTAATTTAGTCGCAAAAGCTTTAAAGTCTGCAACAATTTTATTGTACACCTCTTCACTGTAATCCACCAAATCCATTTTATTAACACAAACAATCGCATGTGGAATGCGTAATAAAGAGGCAATAAAAGAGTGTCGGTGCGTTTGTTCTAACATCCCTTTTCGTGCATCAATCAGAATAATAGCTAGATTGGCAGTAGATGCCCCTGTAACCATATTTCTGGTATATTGGATATGCCCTGGTGTATCTGCCACAATAAACTTTCGTTTTGGCGTTGCAAAATAACGGTAGGCTACATCAATGGTAATGCCTTACAGATTGTCTCTTTGTTAGATACTTTAGAAGAATACAAAGTGGATGCTGCTATGGGGGGTGCACGACGTGATGAAGAGAAAGCACGTGCCAAAGAGCGTTTCTTCTCACACCGTGATGAATTCGGACAATGGGATCCTAAAAACCAACGTCCAGAATTGTGGAACCTTTTCAATGGCCGTAAAAATTATGGAGAACACTTCCGAGTGTTTCCTATTTCTAACTGGACAGAAATGGATGTGTGGGAATACATAAAATTAGAAAATATTGATTTACCCTCACTCTATTTTTCTCACCAACGTGATTGCGTAGTTCGTGATGGTGTGATTTTAGCAAATTCTGAATTTATCAAATTAAAACCA
>JAQWIO010000106.1 GCA_029248845.1 Polaribacter sp.
TTCTACCTTTTTTGAAATTCTTTAAATCATAAAATTCAGATTTCAAATGCGTATCTGTTCTGTTATTCCATGATTGTCGATTAATTTCTAGGTAATTATCCTCTTTATTCATTTTTTACAGTTGGATTTTATATGACAGCTTACGTTTAGTATATGGCAAGTAGGGTAGTAGAAATCGATAAACTTTCAAGTTTGCACTGAACCAAAACGTTAAATTTTGTTTTTAATTTATTCATTTTAAAAGCCAAATTAACGATTTGGCGGTGTTCGTAAATAGCACTGAACTTTCGTAAACCAACGAACGTCCTATTTACTATATAGTGTTAGCCACAGTTTTATATTATTTTAGTTAAACTATTATTATTCTGTAGCCTTTCTTCACTCTTTTTATATAATGAAGCTGCGGCATTGTTGATGTCCTCTACAGGTGTTTTTTTCCAATTAGTATAGTCAGATTCATACTCTAAATTGAAGAGCGATTTAGATAAATTTTTAATTAAAATGAAATTAGCATAAGGGTGAGAATGATTTCTATCTGCTGAATTCGCTCCATTTAAAAATTGTAGTATTATTTCATACATAGTTTTTTCTGTACAATACATAAGTTCAATAATTTTAGCTCTATATTCTAAATCTGCAGAGCTTAAATTTGGATATTCATTGAGGTCAGTAAAATGTAAACTTTCGTGTTTTAAATATGACACTTTAAACTTTTCAGAAGTTAAGTCGTAATCACTTTTGTTACAGTATAAAGTTGCAGACTCTTTTAGAGCCCAACCTCCAACTTGTGAACTGCCCATTGAAGCATAGTTGTCGTATCCGTTTAAATGATAATTTTCTATAAATACTACTGTGGCATTTATAGTATCTTTTGGTAGCGTTACTTCATAAGTATCTATAGTTTCTTTATCCCAAATAAATACCTCTTGAAAACCATTACGGTATTTGAAATCAGCTTTAAAACCTTCTCCTTCTATTATTCTTTTGAGTTCTGAATCATTTTTAATAGTTTTAAACAAACTGTCTTTGGTGAGCTTCGTTAAATGATTAGATACTAAATAATCAGTGATTAGACTATAAAGTAAAGTGTCTGTCCTGTTTTCAGGATTTTCTTTCAAGAGTTCGGTTCTCCAGTAATTGCGATAAATAGTTGAGATGTCATTAATGATTTTATAGCCAGATGTATTTTCAATTTTTTCATTTTTTGAAACAAAACGGGCATACATCTTTTTCTTCCATTTTTGATATTCCGAGTTTATTATTGGATTGGAAAGACTTTCAATTTCTTCCATTTTATCTAATACAGATGTTACTTCTCCGGCTCCAGCTTTTGATTTTAACTCCAATAAAAATTGATTATCCTTCTCGAAATTATAATTCCTATAGATGGTTCTGAATGCGAATAGAGCAACTAATACTCCAATTAAAATCAAAATGGCATTTCTTGTTTTTTTCTTCATTCTTATCGTGGCTAAGGTGATTGTGTATGATTAGTGGCGTGTTTCAAGAACGAAATTTATGAAATAAACACCAAATAGAAAACTCGTGAGCTTGCCTGCGGCAGGCAGGGATTTTCGTAAGTAGGCGAGAACCAGCCAATAATTATACACGGTGTTGCCAACCGTTATTTATTTCAGTTCAAGTTTGTCAATTCTATTTCCAATTGTAAATTCTTTCATTTCCTTTTCCAGATTATTAAAATCCTCTTTCTCTACTTTCTTTTTTATTTCTCCGTTTTTCATTAAATAAATTTCATCGCAAACTTCCGCTAAAGTTGAAAATATATGAGATGAAATAATTACTGTTTTCTCTAATTTTTTAAATCTTTCTATTATTTCAGTTATGATTAAATTACTTTGTATATCAACACCATTGAAAGGTTCGTCCAGAATAAATACACTATTTTCCTGAAACAGTATGGCAGTTAAAGCCAATTTCTTTTTCATTCCAGTCGAGTAAGTTGAAGCATATTGATTTAATGGTAAATCGAATATGTTTTTATCTTCAATATTGGTTGGTTTCGTTTGTCTTGCGTTGGCAAGTAATTGTATATATTCTTTTCCAGTAATTTTAGAGAAATAGTGTGGTTCTGTCAATAAAAGTCCTAAATGGTCTTTTAGTTTAGCATAGTCAGATGATATGTTTCCTTTATATTTTTCAAGTCCTGAAATACACCTAAATAGAGTTGTTTTTCCTGCTCCATTTTCTCCAACAATTCCATAAATTTTACCTTTTTTAAATTCTAAATTTATGGAATTTAGAACTTGTTTCTTACCATAGAACTTTGATAGTTTTTGAATTTTAATCATGTAAAATGGTATTTAACTTTTTAATTGATTGGGAATAAAAGAGAGGAATAAATATTAAAAGTATTGGCGGAAACATAAAAATTATTGCAATTAAAATTCCTTGCGACATATTCATTTCGTTCGGAAAAGACGAATATTTAGCAAAAATTATTGTTGTGAGATAAGAATAGCACAAAAGCAGAAATACAATTAAAATATCTATTTCTCTAAAAAATGATATACTTAAAGCTATTATGATTGGTAAGCTTAAAAGCGTAAAATAGATTAAGCACGTTTTCGTTTTTTCTATTAAAAATTCTTTAGACGATAGATTGTAATTCCA
>JAQWIO010000012.1 GCA_029248845.1 Polaribacter sp.
CATATAAATGAACTACAATAATAGCCTTTGGCTTTTTTCCTTTGGTAATACAATCTTTTATTGCTTCTTCCAAAGCAACAGGACACATATTCCAAGTCTCTTTTTCACTATCAATAAAAACAGGAGTCGCACCTTGATATACTATTGGATTTGCAGATGCTGAAAAAGTCATGCTTTGACAGACAACAGTATCTCCTTCAATAACTCCAGAAAGTATTAACCCCATATGAATAGCAGAAGTACCAGAGTTTAACGCTGCAACGTATTGATTCGATTTTAAATATACTTTTAAATCTTGTTCAAAACCAGACACATTAGGACCTAAAGGAGCAATCCAATTGGTATCAAAAGCTTCTTGCACGTATTTTTGTTCACGACCGCCCATATGAGGTGAAGAAAGCCATATTTTATTATTTTTCATAAATTAAAACAGTTTCATTATTGTTTAGGCATATATATTAAGAATTAAATCTTTTAATTCTCCAATAGTATCAATTTCATATTTTGGTAAAAATTCATCTGCTACTAAAACATCTTGAGAGTGAACGTTTAAACCTTTTTTATCCCTTAAAAAAATAGAATCCCATCCTAATTTATTCGGCGTTACAAAGTCTTTCTTTAGATTGTCACCTATATATAAAAATTTGGATTCCTTCTCTGCAAATTTATCTTCAAAAATTTGATAATTTTTAAGTGATGGTTTTTCTGAACCAATTTCTTCTGAAACAACAATAAAATCCATATAAGTTTTTAATCCAAGCGCCTTTATTTTTGAACGTTGCTGAATACTTCTACCATCTGTAATTATTCCTATTATACTATTATTCTCTTTTAAAAATACTAGCATATCTTTTGTTTCTGAAGAAAGTTTAATAGATGGCTGGTGATTTCTATAAATTCCAAGTAAATCTTTAATAGTAATAGCAGTTACTTGATATTCATTTAAAATTTCTGAAAAAACATTTTTATCTTCAAAATAATATTGAATCATTTTATGAAAAAACTCTTTACTAGAAACCTTAATCTTAACTGATTCAGTAAGCACTTTTGCAATTTCTACATAGGCAGACTTTAAAAACTCAATTTCTTTATATAAAGTATCATCTAAATCAAAAACAACTACCAGTTTATCCAACATAATTTTTTATTAGTACTTCATGGTCATAACGCAACATTAAGAGGTTGTCATCCCAATTTTCAGAATAAGTCAATTCTTTACCTAATAAATATTCTTCAATTATCATCTTAGGAAAATTTGCACCCGCTAAATAAGCTAATGGATATCCACCTCCAAATCTAGGATTGATTTCAATAGCAACAATTCTTTTTGTAATCCTATTTAAGAAAAACTGCATAGTTAAACAACCTCTTGCACCTTTTATAATGGATAGATGTTCTTTGATGTAAGTGACCAATTCATTTTTAGCTGTTATTCCTTTATTTACTTCTCCATCTCTTACTTCAATCCTTTTTCTAGGAATTACACTTTTTAATTTATTATCTAATCCATAATAGGTATCGCAAGTATATTCATCATTTACAGAATGATCTATGTATTCTAAAAACATAAATTTTTCATTTTGAAAATGATACTCTGTTAAATCGTTTTTATTCTTAATTAAAAAAGCATCTATACTTCTACTCCCATCACTTGGCTTTATAAACAAAGGAAATGTTAAATTATCTTTCGGATATTCTTTAGCCACTTCAATTCCTTGGCTTTCAAAAAAGGAATGAATTAATCGTTTATCCCTACTTTTAGTAATAATTGATATAGATGATACTACCACTTTTATACCACTATCTTCAAGTAGTGATTTATTTTTAGCCAAAAGCAATAACTCTGTATCTATTGTCGGAACGACTAATATTATACTGTGCTTAATGCAATTTTCAATAAGTTGATTTATAAAGTTAGGGTCATCTATACGTGGCACCTTGAACCAGCCATCCGCGATGACACAGGCAGCTGAAAGCTGTGGGTTCGAATCAGCAGCAAAAACTTTTCCATTTGGAATTCGTAATTTTATTTCTTTTTGAAATGCTTTTACTAAAGAAACTCTCTTGCCTGCTGACGAAATTAATATATTCATATATAAATTTGTTTAACTTTTAATTATTTCCTTTAAAATATTCCTTAGTAGCTGAAGTAGCAGAACTTATTCCTTCACGCATTATAACTTTTTTTATTGTCTGAAATAAAATTTTCAAGTCCAATAAAAAACTTATATGCTGAACATAAAAGACATCTAGTTTAAATTTTTCATTCCAAGAAATAGCATTTCTACCGTTTACTTGTGCCCAGCCAGTAATTCCTGGTTTAATTAAATGACGCTTTTTTTGTTCAAAAGAATATAAATCTAAATATTCTATTAACAAAGGTCTTGGACCAATAAAACTCATATCCCCTTTAAGAACATTAAAGATTTGAAGTAACTCATCAATTGAAGTTTTTCTCATAAATTTCCCTAAATTAGTTAACCTTTTTTCATCAGAGAGTAAATTACCTTTAGAATCTTTGTTATCATTCATAGTTTTGAACTTAATAATCTTAAAAATTTTCTCATTCTTTCCGGGACGACTTTGAATAAAAAAAGGTTTTCCCTTATTAGCTATTGCTAATAATACTGTAACTATTACCAATAAAGGACTTAAAATTAATAGAAGAAATATTGCAATTATAAAATCGATTAATACTTTGACGATATTCTTATACATAAATTATAATTTAGCTCTCTTGAATAGCAAATCTTTAATTCTAATCAAATAAAAATATGGTAGAGACCATTTACTCTTTATTGGATACTTAATCTTTAAAGAATCAAAAGGTGGAAATATTGCCTTCAAATTTTCTTTGATTGAATCATACAATGATAGGTTAAAAATAATATAACCTACTCTCGAAAATTTTTTCTTATTTTGATTATATAGTCCTGCCTTTTTTATAAAATATTTGATTAAACGTTCTCTATACCAAATAGGTCTTAAATTTATTAAAATTTTATCTGGTATTGGGGTATCTAATAATTTTTTTGAAAAATATAATGAAAAATATACAGCTGTTTTTAAACCAAGTTTAAGAACTTTTTGTTCAAAATTGTTCCAATCAATTTCTTGAAACCTAACTACTCTGTCTACATCTGAATGTAATCTATAACCAGGGGCTCTAACATAAGAATGTTTAGCTGTATGAAGAGCTACTTGTAATAAATTATCTTCCGGCGATAAAATCCTAACAGCTGAACCTTCAACCTCAATTGAATTACTCATTAATTCATTACCATTAGGCTCGTTATGAGGCTGTATCCATCTTCCTGCTATTGGTCTCCATTGTAATTCAAGCCAAACTTTATAACCTTCTACAATTTTATAGTATTCAGTTCCTCCTCCCCTAAAAGCGTCCTCTAAATCTTCTTCTTCAAATTCAGATCTAAACTTAAAGCTAAAACCTAATTCTTTTAATATTATTTCGTGAGCATTTCTAAAGTCTTTACTTCTCACTAATAAATCTAAATCCCCCATTGGAGAGCAAGCATTATTCTTGAAAATAGCTTTTGCAATACCTGCATTTTTAAGCGCTACTATTTCTATATCGTTTTCTTTTAATTTCGTGCCAACCTCATCTAAAACATACATTAAAACTGAAACACGTTGATCTACCTCTTTATATTCATTATCCCAATATGAAGCATACTCAAAATTACTAGATTTTAGAATGTAAGCAATATGGCTAGCAACTTCATCAACTTGTGCATGACTGAAAAGTGATTCTTCATTAACCTTACTCCAAAGTATTTCAAACGGAATGATTTTCTCTTCTATATGTAACCCTGACAATGCAAGGTTTAATATTTTTTTATAATCTTTATTCATTTGTTATATACTTAAATTTTCTTAATCATGTTATGAATATGTTTCTCTTTGGTAAAAGATTTATCAAATAAATCAATTGAATTTTTTGAGTATTTTTGAATATTTTCCCTATTTAGACCCTTTAAATTTGCTGCTATACTGTATGGTGATTTTGACTCTATAAACTTACCATTATAATCATTAATCAACATTTCAGGAATACCTCTGTAGTTTGTCGAAAAAATAGCACATCCATAAGCAAGTGCTTCAATTATTGTTAATGGTTGAGCTTCTACATTGTAATACGTAGGTAACAAAAACACATCAGCATTTTGTAATAAGTTATTTTTCTTCTCTCCTTGAATAATACCGTGGTAACTCACGTTATTTGTCAAGTCGTTGTCTTTTATCAAATTAAAAAACAAGTTTTTTGCTTCTTTTATAGATGTATAAGATTTGTCTTGAGAGTTATTAAGCATAAAGTCGCCAGCAAAATGAAAATGAAATTTTGATAATAAATTCATTTTTTTTAATAATATAACAGACTCTATTACATCTAAATATCCTTTAGATTCAATTAAATTAGATAAATAAAGAATAGAAAATTTGTTTTCTTTACTTTTTTTTAAATTAATTGGCCTATCTATGGGTAAACCGTTGTTTACAAAAACAAATTTATCTTTGTTCTTTATAAAATAGAAGGTATTTCTTAATTTTTCACTTAACAAAACTATTGTTGATGCTTTATTAATAGTCTTAAATATAGATTTTTGCATTCTTTTTGAAGAAAGATCATAAAATTGATCATAATTTCCATTATGAGAATGCAAAATTATTTTCTTACCAAATAGGCTAGACAAATTAATTACAACAAAATCTCTTATAAATCCTTTTTTATGACTAGAAACGATATGATAAACAATTTCTGTTTTCTTAAAAATTAACAAAAATAAAAGTTTAAAAATTACGCTTACATAATCGAGTATTCTAGAAAAACTATCTCTTTTATTAGGTTTCTCTATTGTGTTAATTACACAATAATCATTAAACTGATTTCCATAACCATCTACTAATGTTTTAAAAGCAATCGATTGCCCAGAAAAAGGTGGTGGATAATTTCCAATAAAGATAATTCTTGACATTACTTAACAAAATATTTAACATTGTTTACCGTAAACTGTTTACTTAAACTTCTAGAGTTTTTTTTCTTATTTTCTAAATCTAATTCTGAAGTATTTATTAAAAATTCTTTCATTAAACTGACATCATTAGGCTCAATAGATATACCGCAATTATTTTTTGATATTAATTGTTCTATTTCTGATCCCTTCTCAGAAATTGCAATTATTGCAGATCCTGCAGCCAAAGAATAGAATGTTTTACTTGGAACAGATAAACCCTCTGCGCCGGTTCCTAGAGATACAATAGAAAAATCTGCTGCTGCAAATGAAAAAGGTAAAACTTCTGAATCTTGGTAAGGTAAAAAAGTTACATTTTTAAGCTTATATTGTTCCACATAATCTATTAAACTTTTTTTTTGAACTCCATCTCCAATAAATAAAAAATGAAAACTTTTATGCGTTTTACTTATGTCTTTGGCTACTTTTAAAGGTGTTATTAAATCATGTGTTGCGCCCATATTACCAGAATAAAGTATCACCTTTTTTGCTACAAGTTTATTCTTTTCAACAAACCAATTCTCCTCTTTTTGTAATGGTTTAATAAATGATATGTCTACCCAAGGATAAATCACTTTTACTTTATCTTCATTTATATTTCTTGAAACGACCTTCTTCATAACAGAACTAATAGTAATTAATTCTGTGGCATTTGCGTATGCTTTTTTACTTATTTTATCCCAATATTTGTAGAGGAAAGATGTTTCTTTAATATACCCAAAATTATATAATGCATCAGGGTAAACATCATAAATCAATAGACTAAAATTTATTTTTCTTTTAGAGAAAAAATTACCTCCTAGAAAAGGAAGAATTGGTGGATTTGTAACTATCAGTACCTCACTTATATTTCTTTTTAAAAAAAAGTACATATAGGTTTGTAAATAAAAAATTAACCAAGTCAATATTCTTAAGTAACTTTTATTTCTTTTGTAGGCAATTTTATAAATAACTTTTACTTTTTTATCTAAATCAACATATGTAGGTTCTAAAGCACCTGTAATTAGAATTACTTCATCATATTTTTTAGCATATTCATTTGCTATATCAATAAATAAAGGTCCTGTAACTTGGTTTAATAAAGTAATTTTTTTACTCATTTATGTATTCTTGAATTGATTCACAAATTTGTTTTGTTTTTATTCCTGAAATGTAAAAATTTTCAGAATACTCTTCATTAACACTAAAACGTAATTCCTCTATTAATAATAAAGTTATTATGTCTGGAGTAATAGTTACGTCTAAAAATAATAAAATTTTATTTTTAAAATTCTCAATAGACTCTTTTAAAGAAATATTTGTTCTAACCTTGCCCAATAAAATAAAAAGATCATATAAATAGTACCGTTTGTCAGCAGACTCCCAATCTATCACCTTAAAGTTTTTGTCTCTTATTAAAATATTTGCCATTTGAAAATCGCCATGACTCCATGAAATACTAATACTATTAGTTGTAATTTTATTTAATAACAAGTCTAATAATGAGGTAATAGTGTCACTTTTAATTGCAGTATTTTGTATAGATTTATTGTTAATTATTAATGCTAATTCATCTTTTACAAAAGCGGCGTATTCTGATTTCGTACACTGCTTAATTGTAAGCATCAACAATTCCTCTAAATGAAGTTTTATTGCCTTTTCTTGATAACTTTCTATTTCATCTTGACCTTCTAACCTATTTAAAGGAATACCTAGAAAATACTCTTCTTTAAGCCAATCTTTGCCACTTTCAAAAACAATGGGGGCATAAGATAAAGTCTGATTGGTTCTTATAGAAATATCATTTGCTACATAACCAATTCTTTCATTTTCTTTTAATAATAAAACACTAAAACTTAAATCTTTAGAAAATAATCTCAACCTATGGTTTCCTCCTAAAATTAAAAACTCCCCAAAATTGGCAGATAACTCTATTATTTTATTTCCAAAAAACTTTCTAAATACTTTTGAAACAGCAAGGTGAACGTAGGTTTTTTGTATAATTTTCTTCCACCAAACCAGTGCATTAGAATATTCATTTACAAGGTTTTGAAATACGTTTGTTTTAATTTTTTGCGTTGCTATAAAGTTTAAGTACCTATTTACAATGAATTTTTCTTGCTTTATATTTTTACTTTTATCTTTAAAAAAAGAAGACTTATTGAGTGTTTCTTTTAAAATTAAGTGAAAATTTTCTCTCTTTTCTAATAATGAAATTCTCATTCAATTATAAATTTAATTCTTTTATTATTTCAGAATGTATTGCATCAATTTTATGAGTACCGTCTATATGCAAGGCTGTTTTATCTGTTGCTACATATTTCATATAGGCGTTCAGTCTGCTCTCTAAAACTTCTTTTGAATCGGGAAAAGGCTCGTTTTTTAATTTAGATCTGTGTTGTGATTCTGTAACAGGAATTGTAATTACAAAATGTTTTCTTGGTTTTACAGAAATAAATAATAACAACTTCCATAAAATCCATTTTTCAATTTTTTCATCCGGGAAGTTTAATCTAAAATCTAGTAATGTATCATAAATAAAACGGTCACAAATAATTTTTACTCCAAAAAACTCTTTAATTCTTACATAAAATCCATAAAGCAAGATAAGGTCTAATATAGATAAACTTAACCAAACCTTTCTTATTAACGGATTAGAAAATGACTTTTCTCTAGAACTAGCACGCTTATCACTTTCTTTTTTAGAAGTTTGTTTAGAAATTTTAAAAAAATTTTTAAGGATCCTCATACCAGGTGTATAGCCTCCTCTAGCCCAAAGAATTAAACTCTTTGAACCTTTACTATTGTGTTTTTTTGCAACTAAATCTATTTGAGTAGACTTACCAGCACCGTCTAATCCTGAAAATGCAATCATTTATTGTTATTTTTTTTTGATATTGGTGCCATAATAATTAAACCTAAAATTAAAGAAGCTGGAGCAAAAAAAGAAGTGAAATTTGTAATAAAAAAACCTTGCACAAAAGCTCCCACATAAAAACTTTCATATAACCTTCTTTCTTTTAAACTTACATGTTTTAAGTTTTTCCAAAGAAAGAAAAATGGTATTACAAAGAACATAATCCCAATAAACCCAGATTCTAAAAATACTTCTAAAAAAATATTATCAGAATGTATTTTTTTATTTTCTGTTTCCGTAAATCTACCATATGTTGGAATTGAATAATGCTGTCCAATATATTTCTTAGCTCCAAATAAAAAACTATAATCTCCATGACTAGACAATTCATCTATTTGATATTTCCAAGCTATTAACCTCCCACTAGAAATTTTATTAACATCTGAATAATTAAAATTAGTGACAATAAATATACTTAATACTATAAAAAGATATTTTAAAAACCCTTTTATTCTAACATTAAATAACATGTACCACAAAACAAATATCAAAATAAAAACAATTACATTCCTAGAAACTGAAAGTATTACTAAAAAAATAGAAAGAAAAATAAGTAGCCATGTTATTTTACTAATCCTTTTGAATCCATTTTTTAAAATCACCAATGCGATTAAGCCTACTTGTATGTATTGCGCAAAATAATTTGGATTTTCATAACCAAAAGAAAGTCTATCTTGGCCAAAATAGCCTTTATCATTCATAAAGGCATAAACTCCAAATAAAAGAATAATGATACTAGAATAAATTACATATCTTAAAAGTTTACTCTTTACCTTTTCATTTGAATTCATAATTGGTACACTAATCGACAAATACACCCACCATAAAAAATACATAATTACAACTGAGATATTTATTTCTTCTTTATAAAAAACAGAAATTATGAGGTAATACAAAGGAAACAAAAACAGTAATAACTGTATTATACTTCCAATTTGTAATCTTGAAATTGATTTTAATGAGAGTATTGAAATTATAATAAACATCAATAACAGTGGTTTTTTTAAGAAATGCAGTTGAAAAGCAAAAACCGGATCAAGTAATAAATTCATACTTAACCCCATCACTAATAGGAGTGTGAAAAAGAGAAAAATTTGAACATTTTTTATTAACTTCATTAATTTATATTATTGGTTTTAATTGATTTAAGTAAGTACAAAAACCTAAAACTTCCATACACTAACATGGATGCCGAAATAGCTTTTACTGCTTGCAATACACTTTTATCAACTTCGAAACTTAAAAATACTATAAGAGAAAACACACCTGCAATAAGTGATATAGCAAAAACTTTTTTTAAACCATTAATTGCAAGAGCCATACTTTGTAGAGGTTGTGTTATAGCTATAGCGCTTGTACCAAAAAGCAAGTATATTAATTCCGTTGAATATGATCCAATCGCTTTACCAAACAATTCTAAAATTTGATTTGAAAAAAAGTACACAAACAAAGAGACAAAAGATACCAAAAGAATAGAAAACAATAACATTTTTGTTTTTAAAACCGTAAACTCCTCATTATTAGCATTTTTCTTGGCTATTAATGGCCCGAAAACAATACCCATAGCCGTTGGAGCAAGATATGTAAGCCCTGTCAGACGCAACAATATAGAAATCACGCCAACATTATATTCATCACTTAACAGCCTCATTAACCATAAACCAATTGTACCTGATTCTAGTAAAAAAGTAATCATTGCTACACCCAACCATTTATAAATGGTCGAATCAGTTTTAATTAACGTTTTCAAAGAAAAATACTTGAATAAACTAATTAAATTTATTTTAAAAGAATCAAAAAGCCATTTACATCCTAATAAAAACATCAAAGCATAAGATATAGTTCTCATTGCCAGAATTGTGTTTTTATTCAATTTCATCACATAAATAAAAAAAAAGAGAAGTAATCCTGTAACAATTGTAGGCACTAAATAGATAAGTAGCACCCTTTTTTTTATAAAGTTTTCTGACCTAAATATTGCTCCTATTAGAATTCCTAAAGAAAATAATGGCAGATATGCTAAAGAAAATAAAGAGTCATAAATATCTATTTTAGTTTCAGAGTATAGCGACATTATTTTATAAAATAATATAGTTCCAAAAGCTGAAAACAATGACATCCATAAAACTTTTGAAAAAGATTTGAATATTAATATTTTGCTTTTTTTATTCTTTACCCCTCCTAAATAAGGCAAATTATATGTTAATTTTTCATCAATTCCCATTTTTGCGAAAAAGCCGAAAAATGTAGTTGTTACAATAAAGAATTGATAAGCCCCCAAACTATCAACACCTGAAAAACGTGAAATAAATACTGCAACAAAAAAATTAACTATCTGAAATAAAATCATTCCAGTAAATGTAAACAATGTATCAATAGTAATTTTCCTACTCATCTACCTAAAAATATGCATGTTAATTAAAATATTTTAAAAAGGTATATCCTCATCTTTTAAATATTGGTCTTTTTTTATGATTTTTTTTAACTTCAGGCACTAATAACTTTTCACTCCGCCTGTTTCAAAATTTCATGACCCGCTTTTAGCAAATCGACATCTTTTCTCATTAACGAAACATCACTTTGCATCATGTCTTTTACCAATGAAGCCAAATCGTGTTCTGGAACCCATCCTAGCTTTTCTTTTGCTTTGGTTGGATCACCAATTAATAAATCGACTTCAGTCGGACGGAAATAAGTAGGATCAACAGACAATACCTCCTTGCCTAGGGCAGGTTGTACGTTGGTCGTTGGTCGTTGGTCGTTGTT
>JAQWIO010000051.1 GCA_029248845.1 Polaribacter sp.
ATTCTAATCATTATTTTTTTTGCTAAAACAGTATTTATAAGACCACTCAAAAGTCCAGTTTTAAAACCCTTTAAAATATCTTTGGTAAGTATGTTTGCCTGTAAAGGAATTTGAAATGTCTTTTTAGCCGGCACTCTAAATTTATCAGAAAAAACTTGTGCAACCTCAACTCCATTAACAATTACCTTCATTTCATCTGTAGAAATTTTACCTCCAACATTATTTGGATTTTCAAAAAAGGCAACCGCTTTCAACCGAAGTGTATCTGAAGAAAAATGCATTACTTTTACATTGTCTATCTTCACAAAAACTGGTTGTTTCGTTAACGAACAACTTGTAAATAATAAAAACGAAAGGATAAAATATAAACTATTTTTCATCTACATTAATTAAAAAATTAGGTACATTGCTCTTGCAAAAATACAGTAATAAATGACAAGTCGAAATTTTATCTTTAGAGAAATAAAACCTGAAGATAATGAACAATTAGCAACTGTAATTAAAAGTGTTATTCTAGAAATGGGTGCTCCCAAAACAGGAACGGCCTTTGAAGATGAAGCAACGAATCAAATGTTTGAAAATTTTCAGAAACTTACCTCTTTTTACTATGTTGTTCTGCATAAAAATAAAATTGTAGGCGGAGCAGGAATTGCAAAGTTAGACAATGTAAAAGGTGATATATGCGAGCTTCAAAAAATGTATTTCTTACCTTCAATAAGAGGAAAAGGTTTAGGATCAAAATTAATAGAAACTTGTTTAAAAAGAGCTAAATTAGCAGGCTTTAAAAAATGTTACTTAGAAACAATGCCCTATATGGAAGCGGCTTCAAGATTGTATAGGAAAAACGGATTTGTTAATTTAGAAAAACCATTGGGGAATACTGGTCATTATTCTTGTAATGTTTGGATGATAAAAGAATTATGATTTTAAAAGAATTTAGAGCTTATATTCATGAAAATCTTTCAGGAATCTATCCAAAAACAGAAATCGATAGCTTTTTTTATATACTAATCGAAGAAAAGTTAAACCTGCAAAGAATTGATACTTTTTTAAAACCAGATTTTTTAATAATTGACGACTCTTTATCGGAGTTGAAAAACATCATCAAAAGACTTGAAAACGAAGAACCAATTCAATATATTTTGAAAAAAACATCGTTTTATGGGCTGCCTTTTATTGTTGATGAGAATACGCTAATCCCAAGACCAGAAACAGAAGAATTAGTGGCATGGGTTGTCGAAGAAGTCGCAAAAGAAACACTACAAAAAAATCAAAAACTCTCAATTCTTGATATCGGTACTGGAACGGGATGCATCCCTGTTTCCCTGGCAAAAAACATTCCAAAATCGAATGTTTCAGCGATAGACATTTCAAAAAAAGCATTAGAAATTGCAAAAAAAAATGCGCTTTTAAATGATACTGAAATTGATTTTTTTGAAATAGACATCTTAACCTCTCAAAGCCTACCTCAGCAATTTGATATTATTGTATCCAACCCCCCTTATGTCAGGGAATTAGAAAAAAAGGAAATTAAAAAGAACGTTTTGCAAAACGAACCTCATTTAGCGCTGTTTGTTGCGAATGATAATCCTTTAGTATTTTATAAAAAAATTGCAAATCTAGCAAAGAAATTTCTTACTAAAAAAGGAATTTTGTTTTTTGAAATCAATCAATATTTAGAAAAAGAAACGAAGAAAATGTTAGAAAAAAAAGGATTTAAAAACATTGAATTAAGAAAAGATTTATTTGGGAATTATAGAATGATAAAATGTCAATTAAGTGAATAATTTATTTCATAAAACGAAAAAAATTTAAGAAACTATTTTTTCACTTTCAAACTCCATTCAAATAAAAAAGAAGCAACGATAACCCCATCCTCATTCTCACCTTTAGAAGTTAACCTCACTATTTGTCCTTCTCCCGTCTGTATTGATTTTTGTATGGCCTCTTTAATTTTATTTCCACCACAACAAGTAAATAAGATTTTACCCGTTGCTTTTTTAAAAAATTCACTTTCTTGACGAGTTACTAACATAGAAACTGTACGATTAGATTTTTTTATTTCTTGCATTACTAAAACCCCTGTACTCATTTCTGCAGCCATTCCTTGAGCTGCCCAAAACATACTATTAAAAGGATTTTGATTTATCCATTTGTGTCTAATCCTTACAATAGCGGAAGTATCAGTTATTAATTGCACTCTCATTCCACTGATATAAGCCAGCGGTAATTTAAATAACATAAATAAATTAATTCTTTTGGGTTTGAGTATCATATTCACTGTATGGTGTGCACAATTTACTTATTTTTGGAGATGTAATCCTAATTTAAATTTCTAAAAAGTAAATGCTGTGAAAAATGTATTAAATCAAAAAGAATATTATTCTAAAAATTTTACAACATGATATGTTCATTAAAACTAAACTCAACATACATCTCCATACTACTAATTTTATCAAATATATTGGGGGGATGTAGTAAAAATAATTCTAAGACATGGGATGAAAAGGGAGGTTTAATTGAACAGAATCCAGATGCTCAACTATTAGTTCATGACGGAGAAACAAGGGAATATGTATTATATGTCCCCAACTCTTATGACGGAATTACAGCCGTTCCTTTGCTGTTTAATTTTCATGGATATGGTGGAAATGCAAGTGAATATATGTCCTATGCTGATATGCGTTCCCTTGCAGAATCTGAAAGGTTCATTTTGGTATATCCTCAAGGAAGTATTTTGAATGGTTCTTCACATTGGAATCCATCACTCCCTAGCAACGAAAGTAAAAGCAATGCAGATGATCTAGGGTATATAGAGGCACTAGTCAATAAACTTGCGATAGACTATATGATTGATAGGACAAGAATATATGCTTGTGGGTATTCAAACGGCGGAATGATGAGTTATGGGCTTGCCTCGCATAAAAGTAATTTAATAGCTGCTGTAGGCTCTATTTCAGGAGCAATGATTGATACTGATATTGTTCCTTCACACCCGATACCTGTCATCAAAATTCATGGAACAGCCGATGAAGTGTTGCCATATAATGGAATTAGTGGTGAGTATAATTCTGTAGAAGCTACACTTGAGTATTGGAAAAATTTTAATAATACAAATACAATACCTGTGGTTACTACTTTCAATGATAATGGAACCCTAATTGAGCATTTTGTTTATACCAATGGAGATAACGGGGCTACTGTTGAGCATTACAAGGTTATTGAAGGGGAGCATGTTTGGTTTGATATGAATTATCAAGAGGCAAATACAAGCAGGTTAATTTGGGATTTTGTCTCAAGATATGATATTAATGGGTTACAATAATCTGACTAAAAACTACATATCTATAATTCCTTACTTTATAAAAAGCCAGAGAAAAACTAAAATCTATTTTATAAACTTAGATGTACGTTCTGATAAAATATATTATAGAATTTTATCATAAAAACAGTTACAAAACAAAACATTACTTCTTCTCCAGGTACTCTTCAATATCGGAAATATGATGCTGTAATGCTTCTGCAGAAATTTGTATTTCTTTTATTAATAAAGATAGAGAAACAATTAATAAAATCAAGGCAAAGCCAAATACCCAAACCGCTATCGTATGTATGTGTACATATATTAAAAACATTGTTACTACACAAAACAACAAACTAGAGATCCCGAAAATCTGCATCCATCTTGTTAAGTTCAAACGAAGTTTTAAATTCTTAATTTGTCTTAATAATGAGGTGTCCTTTTTTTTTAAGTAAATATCATGTAAATTTCTGATAACTGCAGCATATGCCAGAAAACGATTAGTATACGCTAACATAATTAATGAAATTGCAGAAAATAAAAGTGCCGGAGTTGTTAAAGATAATTCTTCCATATTAAAATCAAAATTAAGTAATAATAATCATGAATAGAAAAATAAGTAGGAAATTATTTAGATACTTTTTTGAATAGATTCTAAAATCTCTTATTTCTATACTCAACAAAAATGCTACATTTGCAAACATGCGAATAGATATTATTTCAATTGCTCCGAATTTATTAGAAAGTCCATTTAACCATTCTATTATTAAGAGAGCCAAAGACAAAGGTTTAATCGAAATTATAATTCATGATTTACGAATATATGGTTTGGGTAATTACAAACAAATTGATGATACTCAATATGGTGGAGGCGCAGGGATGGTGATGATGATTGAGCCGATTGCTAATTGTATTAAGAAGTTACAATTAGAGAGAGATTACGACGAAATCATTTATATGACTCCTGATGCAAAAACTCTAAATCAAGGAACAGCAAACACACTTTCTTTAAAAAAAAATATCCTTATTTTAACAGGACACTATAAAGGAGTTGATCAGAGAGTTCGTGACAAATATATTACAAAAGAGATATCTATTGGAGATTACGTTTTGACAGGAGGAGAATTAGCTGCTGCTGTATTGGTAGATGCTGTTGTTCGTTTAATTCCTGGTGTTATTGGAGATGAACAGTCTGCATTAACAGATTCTTTTCAGGATCATTTATTATCTCCACCCGTTTACACAAGGCCCTCTGAGTTTGATGGAATGAAAGTACCTGATATATTATTAACTGGTAACTTTCCAAAAATTGAGGATTGGAGAAGTGAACAAGCACACAAAAGAACAAAAGAAATAAGACCCGATTTATTAGACGAAACCTCTTAAAGGTTTTCACCACCAACTTTAGAACGCACAAACTTGAAAACAATAAAAACTTTTATAAATAATAACAAAGCTATTTCATGGGTTTTAGGATTTCAATTATTTAGATTTATTTTACTTCCATTTATGGGGCTGATGCCTCAAGATGCTTATTATTATTTATATGGACAAAATCTGTCTTTATCCTATTTTGACCACCCTGGAATGATAGGTTATGTCTTGAGAATTTTTACAGATATTTTTGGCCAATCGATTTTTACACTAAAATTTGCTGATTTTACAATCACTTCCTTAACAATAGTAAGTTTCTATAAATTAGCATCTTATTTTTTATCAAAGAAAAAACTACAAAGAGCTATTATTTTATTAGCTTCTACTTTTTGTGTTTCTATTTTATCATTTAACTCTACGCCAGATGTTCCACTTTTATTCTTTTGGACACTAAGTTTAATCTGTTTATACAAAGCAATTTTTGAAGAAAAAAAGTGGTTTTGGATTTTAGGAGGAATTGCAATGGGCTTAGCTTTTAATAGTAAATACACAGCATTATTGTTGCAAATAGGATTGATTTCATTTCTTATTTTATCAAACAGATACAGAAAACTCTTACTTTCTCCTTGGTTTTGGAGCTCATTATTCTTTTCTATTATAGTAACATTCCCTGTTTGGTATTGGAACTATCAGAATGAATTTGCCTCTTTTGCTTTTCAATCTTCAGAAAGAACAAGTTCAATTTCAGAATTTAAAATATCTCCTAAGAATTTCTTTGGTGCAATAGGACATCAAATGTTCTTATTAGTCCCTATTTTATTTTTGGTCTTTGCAACATTTACGTTTAAATATGTGAAGAGAGCAGTCTTAAAATTAAAAATTCCACAAGCTAAAACATTATTTTTATTAGCTTTTTTTATACCAACTTTTTTAGGATTCTTTAGTCTAACTCCAATATACTGGGTAAAATTAAATTGGATGATGCCCTCTTATATTACAGGAATCATTTTAGCTGGAATGTGTATCAATAAGAAATTATTAAAAAAACAGATTATCATTTCTATTGTGTTTCACATATTAATGGGGGTTCAAGTAATATTCTATCTAGTTCCCATAAAAAGCGATGACACCTGGATAGGCTGGAATGAATTAGCAATTGAAACCAAAAAATTACAAAAAAAATACACAAATAGTTTTGTGTTTTCAGATGATAACTACAAGACATCTGCTTGTTTGAATTTTTTCATGGAAGAAAAAGTCTATGCACAAAATATAATAAATAAACCCGCATTGCATTTCGATTATTTAGGAGACAATTTAGGGTCTTTAAACAGTAAAAACGCTTTATTTATCGACTCTGACAAGCGTTTCAAAAACACAGATAAAAAAGGAACTTATCTGCCTTTGTTAAATAATCATTTCGATAACATATCAGAATTAGAGCCTATTATTATTAAAATAAATCAGAAAGAGGTTCGTAAATTTTGGGTTTTTTATTGTACGAATTACAAAGCAAAAAATAATTAATTTTTAGTTTTATCAACAAAAAATAATCATTACTTTTGCAAACGCTAAATTAACCTCTGA
>JAQWIO010000069.1 GCA_029248845.1 Polaribacter sp.
TTCTTAGTTTACAGCATCGCTTAATCCAGCACCAGCTTTAAATTTAGCTACATTTTTAGCAGCAATTTGAATCGTTTTTCCTGTTTGAGGATTTCTACCAGTTCTAGCAGCTCTGTTAGAAACAGAGAACGTTCCAAATCCTACTAAAGCAACTTTATCACCACCTTTTAAAGCAGAAGTTACATTACCTGTAAAAGATTCTAATGCGGCTTTAGCAGCTACTTTAGAAATTCCTGCATCAGCAGCCATTGCATCGATTAAATCAGACTTGTTCATAATAAATAGGTTTTTAAAATTAATTGAATATAGTTTTTGCTTTAAAAGCTTAACAAATATATACGGATTAAGGGTTTACGCAAATTTGAGTGCTAAAAAAGTGCCTTTTTGTTAATAAATGTATGTAAATTGTTAATAAGCGTAGTTAAAAAACATTGAAATCTTTAAAACCTTATTGATAAAGGCTTTAGATGAATTTCGCTTCCGTGGAAAAAGTGTACCCATTCAATAAACTTTTCGCATCCATTTTCCTCTTTCCAGATAATTTGATTTCGTCGATAATTATGAACCCATTTTTAACAGCAATCTTAAGTTCTTTTTTTGTCCAAATGATTTTACCACAAATAAATGAATGTTCTCTCTTTTCTTTTCTTACAGCATAAATTTTTGAAGATATTTCATCATCTTCATTTTTAAGAATTGTCCAAGCAGCAGGAAAAGGATTTAATCCTCTAATTTTATTATAAATATTATCTAAGGAATCTGTCCAGTCAATTTTGCAATTTTCAGGATTTAATTTAAAAGCAGTTTTTTCTTCTAAATTTGGTTGTTTTCTTGTTGAGAAATTTTCACTTGAAATTAAATCTACTGTCTGTGAAACTAAATTAGCTCCTAAAAACATTAGTTTGTCATGAAGTGTTCCTAGAGTTTCATCGTTTTTGATGCTTATTTCTTGTTGTAAAATAATTTCTCCAGTATCAATCTTATCATCAATAAAAAAAGTTGTAGCACCTGTTTTTGTTTCTCCATTTATAATTGCCCAATGAATAGGAGCTGCACCTCTATATTCTGGTAATAGAGAGGCATGTAGATTGAAAGTACCATACTTGGGCATTTGCCATACTATTTTTGGTAACATTCTAAAAGCAACTACAATTTGTAAATCTGCTTTTAAATTTTTAAGCTCTCTATTAAAAGATTCATCTTTTAAATTTGTGGGCTGCAGTATTGTTAAATTTGCTTCTAAGGCATATTTTTTAACAGCAGATTCATTTAATTTCCTACCTCTTCCAGCAGGTTTGTCTGATGCTGTAATTACACCAACTACATTATAATTATGCACTACTAAATGTTTTAAAATAGTAACAGCAAATTCTGGAGTTCCCATAAAAACAATGCGTAAGTCTTTCATAACTATAAGTTTATTTGGTACTTATTTTGGTGATTTATTTGAATTTTATCGTCTGATAATAATTGACGTAAATGTATTAAAATCTCTCTTTCGTTAGCAATTAAAGAGGCACTTATTTCTGAGGATGATAAACTCTTTTTGACTTTTAACAGATGTATTATCTCAAGAGATAGGTTTGAGTTTGGTTTTGAATTTTCAGAAATGCAAACATCACAGATACCACATTTTTTAGTTTTAAATTCATCAAAATAATTTAACAATTGTATACTTCTACAAATTTTGTCATTATTTAAAAAAGCAATCAAACTATCAGATTTTTTCTTCTTCTGATTTATAAATTGTTTCATTTCTTTTGAGAATCTATTTATTGTAAAATTATCTTCTCTTGGAAGTAAAAAAAGAAGGTCTACTTTATTTTTAATGGGAACGTATTCAATGATATTATCGTTTTGTAAATACGTTAAATTTGATATAACCTGCTTTGTTGTCATCCCATTTTTTTTTGCAATATAAAACTCATCAATCTTAACTTCTTGCTCAAATAAGCCTGCGTATGTTCTTAAAATTGAATTGGTAAATTTTTTTATAATTGTATTTTGATTGAGATAATTTAAAACTATTCTACTATTTACAATAAAACGTAAGGTAGATTTTTTATTGTAGTGATTATTGATTTCAAGTATACCACTATTTGAAAACATTTTAATGGCCATATCTACCTTTACGACCGAAAAATTATATTTTTCAGAAAATTCTAAAAGATTAAAAGCATGAGAGTCTGTATTGAATTCTCCTAGAGAAATTCTGAAATTTTGATATAATTTTTTAAGGATTTCTTTTATTTCTTTGATAGTTAATAAGGTTTTTTTTAACCGTTCCTTAAATAATAATGTATCATTTTTATTAAACAATAAAACTGCAAATGATTTTTTTTGATCTCTACCCGCTCTTCCCGTTTCTTGAACATAATTTTCGATACTAGAGGGTAAATCTAAATGGATAACTAGGCCTACATTTGCTTTGTCTATTCCCATACCAAAGGCATTTGTAGCTACGATAATGGGTGTTTTTTCGGTCATCCAGTTTTCAAAAGAAATATTTTTTTCAATGGATGACATTCCACCGTGATAAAATGAACTCTTAAAGTTTTTTGAATTTAAAAAAGTAGCAATTTGTTCTGTTTTTTTTCTCGAATTAACGTATACAATTGCTGGTTTTTTTGTTTTGGTGAAAATTTGAAGTAACCGCTGTAATTTATCTTCAATTATAAAAATTTGATAGGCTAAATTCTTTCTGAAAAATGATTTTCTAAAAACATTAGGTTCTTTTAAATCAAGATTTTTAGTAATGTCTTTTATAACTTTTTCATTTGCAGTTGCTGTTAAAGCAATAAAATTAACATTGGGCTTTAACTCTTTTAAAATTTTAATATTTCTATAAGAAGGTCTAAAATCGTGCCCCCATTCTGAGATACAATGAGCTTCATCAATAGCGATTAAATTAATCGCTAATTCTTTTATTTTTTGTTGAATAAAATAAGATTGAAGTCTTTCTGGAGAAATATATAAAAATTTATAGCCCCCAAATTTAACATTATCAAACAAGGTAATGAGTTCATCCTGACTTGTCCCAGAAGCAATGTGAATTGCTTTAATTCCTCTTTTGTTTAAATTTTCTACTTGATCTTGCATTAAGGCAATTAAAGGAGAAATAACTAAGCAAATTCCCTCTTTTGATAAAGCAGGGATTTGAAAACAAATTGATTTCCCTCCACCTGTGGGAAGTAATGTAATGACATCATTTTGTTTTAAAATGGATGTAATAATTTCCTCTTGTTGGGGTCTAAACTCTGAATAGTTCCAATATTTTTTTAATATATCTTTAGGTGCAATCATAAATCACAGGAGAGCGAATTAATAATGAAATTTGTTCTTTCCTTTACGGAACCAAACGGTACATTAATAATGGTATAACCAAGATCTAAATAGGCTTTCATTAAAAAAATATCAATTTCAATAGTTTCTTCAAAAGATTCATAACGTTCATTATCTTTTTTATGAATTTCTTTCCAGGGAGAAAAGTGAAAAATTTTATTGTATTTATAGTGTTTACTTTTTTCTTTAAAAGATGAAGGGTATTCAGTTTTAAAATAATCCATGTATGCATGAATATCCGGAATTCCTCTATCAAAAAAAACAATTTCAGATTTAGACTTTATGGCCTTCAAATATTGTTGTTCTCTGCCCTCTAATAACATTTTACTAAACAGTAGTGGTTTGCTCAAGAACAATTGGTCTATTCCTTTTTGTTGAGCTTTTAAAATCACCTCCCTAGAAATTTCGGGAAAGCACTCATATGGTAACTTCATCAATTCATTTAAAACTGAAGTTTTTCCAGTTCCTGGCCCACCAATTAAAAGATTTTTTTGCTGCATCTCACAAAAATAATTTATTCCCTTCATAAAACTAATTTTTAATGTAATTTTGTGTTCCATGATCCGAAACTAATTTAAAAGAAAATTTTTTTTTATGAGTAATAATAAAGATTTCTATGCAAATTTAAAAGCACAATTAGATGATACTACGATCTTTCCTGCTGACTACATGTATAAATTTATTGTTCCTACAGATTTTAATCAGGTTCAAGAGGTTGAAGAGTTATTCAACAATTCTGGAGCGATTATCAATAAAAAAAAATCAAAAACAGGGAAATATATTAGTGTTTCTATCGTATTAAAAATAGAAAATTCAACCAAAGTAATTTCATATTATAAAAAAGCACAAAAAATTAAAGGAATAATTTCGTTATAATTAATAGTTTATGAGAAAAATAGTTTTAGTATTTGTTTTAAGTTTTTCAGTATCAGTGTTCTCTCAGAAGAGAGATAAAACATTAATCACTATTGATGGTGAAAAAATAACAGTTTCAGAATTTAAAAGAGTTTATGAAAAAAACTTGGACGTTATAGATAGTCAAGATTCTAAAAACCTTACCAATAATTTAGATTTGTTTATAAATTTTAAGTTAAAAGTGAAAGAAGCTTATGCACTTAAACTAGATACGCTTTCGTCTTATAAAAAAGAAATAGAGACCTACAAAAATCAACTTTCCGCACCTTATTTACAAGATACCATGTTTATAAGACAATTGGTAAAAGATGCTTATTTTAGAACAAAAAATGAAGTAAAAGCTAAGCATATTTTAATAAGAATGAAAAAAGATGCTTTGCCAAAAGATACTTTGATTGCCTATACTAAAATAACTGAATTGAGAGAGCGAATAATTGCTGGTGAAGATTTTGAAGTAATTGCGAAGCAGTTTTCTGAAGATAAATCTGCTCAAAATGATTCAAAAACAGGACGAAAAGGAAATGGAGGTAATTTAGGATATTTTTCAGCTTTTAGGATGGTGTATCCTTTTGAGGTCGCAGCATATTCTACAAAAATTGGTCAAATCTCAATGCCTTTTAAAACTCAATATGGTTATCATATTATAAAAGTTGATGCTCTAAGAGAATCTAAAGGAGAAATTGAAGCCGCACATATTTTAATTAGAGATACCTCAACTAAAGGCAAACAAAAGATAGATAGTATTTATGATAAATTAAATAGTAATGAGAAGTTTGACGACTTAGCGAAACAGTATTCTGAAGATCCAGGTTCTAAAAATAATGGAGGTAAATTAGGTAAGTTTGGTTCAGGAAGGATGGTAAAACCCTTTTCAGATGCAGCATTTGGTCTTAAAAATATAAATGATTTTTCTGAACCTTTTAAAACAGATTTTGGTTGGCATATTGTAAAGTTACTTAAAAAGCATCCTATTAAATCTTTTGAAGAAATGAAAAAGGATTTAAAAACAAAAGTTAAAAATAACTCAAGAATGCAGTTGTCTAAAAAAGCAGTTGTAAATAAATTAAAAAAACAATATTCAATAATAGAAAATGATGTCGCAAAAAATATTTTAAATAAAAAAAATATAAGAACAGTTTCTAAAGATTCTTTGCAAGGCATAATCCTCACTATAAATAATAAGAATATTTCTCAAGAAGAGTTTGTTAATTATATTAAGAATAGAAGAAATTTGCCGATTTTTAAACTTTTTGAAAACTTTAAAGATGAGCAGATTATGATGTATTACAAAGAGAATTTAATCTATACGGAACCAGAGTATGCCTATACTATTAAAGAGTATAAAGATGGATTATTACTTTTTGAGTTAATGCAAGAAAAAATTTGGAACGCTTCATCCAAAGATACACTTGGTTTAAAAAAATATTTTACAACCAACTCAAAGAATTATAAGAGTGATGATTTAAAAAGTATTAAAGGTCAGGTCATTAATGACTATCAAAATTTCTTGGATAAAAATTGGATAGAAGATTTAAGAAATAAGAGTGATATTAAAGTTGATAAAAGGCAATTTAAAAAGTTAATTAAATTCTACGAGGAAAAAGAATGAAGTCACTAGTTGCCTTGTATTGTGTTGTTTTTTTAATTTCCTGTGATCTTTTTAAGATTCAGGAAAAACACCGATCTGACAATGAAATTCTAGCCATTGTAAATACTGAGAAATTTTTTAAAAAGGATTTAACAATTCTTTTACCTCAAAATATTAATAAAATAGATAGCCAACTTTTAGTTAAAAGCTACATTAAAGACTGGGCAATTAAAAAACTATTACTTGAAAAAGCTCAAAATAACAGCTCTTTAGAAATGGTTAATCAAATAGATGATTTGGTAAAAGATTATAAAGAAAGTCTATTGATAAATAATTATAAAGAACAACTTGTAAAGCAAAAATTAGATACAGTAGTTACCGATAGAGAGCTTGAAGAGTATTATTTGTTAAATAAAGAAAATTTTAAATTAAACGAAGAGTTAGTTAAAATAAAATTCCTTCATGTAGATAATACTATAAATGATAAAAAAGAAATTTTAAAGCTTTTTAAATCTGATGACATTTTAGATTTAGAAGAATTAGAAAAACAAGAATTAAGCTTTAAGTTTCATCAATTCAACGACTCAATTTGGACACAATTAGATAACGTTTTGTTAAAACTTCCTTTTTCAAAAGAAAAACTGTTAAAAAAAACAAAATTCATTCAAAAGCAAGATTCAATAGGTTTATATTTGGTGGCTATTAAAGATGTCTTAGAGCTAAATTCTATAGCACCTTTGAGTTATGTATTACCCACAATAGAACAGATGATTTTACACAAACGTAAAATTCAATTAATAAGAGATATCGAAAAAATAATAATTAAAGATGCAATACAAAATAACAATTTCAAAATATATTAATTTATTACTATCTGCCTTTTTCTTCATTTTTATAGGGTTTCAAACTTCTGGCCAAAAACTGAAAATAGATGGAGTAGCCGTTGTTATTGGTAAAAATATTGTTTTAGATTCCGATATTGATAAATTTAAACAAGAAGTTGAATTAAGAAGTGAAGGGAAAATTAAAATTACTGACTGCGAAATGCTAGAAGAATTAATGCAGCAAAAATTAATGTCTCATCATGCAGTTATTGATAGTATTACTGTTGCTGATGAAGAAATTTCATCTAGGGTTGATAGAAGTATACAGTATTTTACTCAGCAATATGGCAGCATTGAAAAAGTGATTAAAGCATATGGATTTAACGACTTAGATGATTTAAAAAAGGAATTAAATTCAGTTCAAAAAGAAAATATTTTAATAGAGAAAGAGCAACAAAATATTACGGAGAAAATCGATGTAACTCCAGAAGAGGTTCGTTTGTATTATAATGGATTAAAAGAAAAAGAAGAATTACCTCAATTTCCTGCAGAAATAGAATTAGCCCAAATAGTCATTAAAGCTATACCTTCACCAGAAGAAACAGAAAGAGTAATAGCCAAGCTCAATGAAATAAAAAAACAAATAGAAGACGGTTCTAATTTTAAAATGAAGGCGATTATTAATTCTGATGATCCAGGTGTTACAAGTAATGGTGGTGAGTATACTGTAACAAAAGAATCCAGTTTTATTAAAGAGTTTAAAGAAATGGCTTTTACCTTAGATGTTGGGCAAGTTTCAAAGCCTTTTAAATCAGAGTTTGGCTATCATATTATGCAATTAAATGCCATTAAAGGAAATACTCGAGTCGCTTCTCATATTTTAATGCAGTTAAATGTTCCTGAAGAAAAGTTAAATGAAATTAAAAGAAAAGCTGAAAAAATTATTTTAGAAATTAGAGAAGGAAAGTTAACGTTTAATGATGCTGTAAAGAAATATTCTAATGATGACGACTCAAAGAATAATGGGGGTCTCATTATAAACCCATCTACTGGAGAATCGAAATTTGATTTAACAAGAATGGATCCTGCTTTTTATGCAAGAGTTAGCGATTTAAAAAAAGGTGAAATGACAGAACCTTTTTATGATGAAGAAAGGTCTGGTAGTAAAATGTTTAAGTTTATTTTAATGAAAGATAGAACGAACACACATACTGCTGACATCATTGAAGATTACGTTAAAATTCAACAATTGGCGCTTCAGAAAAAGAAAGAAGAAACCATTACAAAATGGTCCAAAGAAAAGATAAAAGATACGTATATTAAAATTGGAGAAGTTTA
>JAQWIO010000079.1 GCA_029248845.1 Polaribacter sp.
TGGGAAGCTTTTTGGGTATAATATTAGATCAGTTTCAGAGTTAAATAGTAAAATGAAAGATGATGTTCTTGTCCTTTTTTATGAATATTATGCAGCTTTTAAAGATAAAAACAAGAATAAAGCAGATAGAAAAGAAGTAGGTTTATGAACAAAAAACATTCTTACATAGGTGTTTCTTTTATTATACTTTTATTTGGTATCTATGTTGTTAGAAACATAGACAGAAGGGTACATCAAAACGATCTTGTTCAAGACGATAGGTTGCATAAAGTTGAGAATAAAACGGGGGATATAAACAACTTATTTAAATTTAATAAGGTTCCATTTTTTGAGTTTATAAATCAAAACGGTATTCAAATTACAACGACAGATTTTAAGGATAAAGTATATGTTGTTGAATTCTTTTTTACAACCTGTCCAACTATTTGCCCTATCATGAATAGCAAGATGCTTATACTTCAAAATGAGTTTATAGAAAATTCAAATTTTGGAATCGCATCAATATCAATAGCTCCTGAATTTGATACACCCGAAGTTCTAAAAGAATACGCAAACAGACAAGGTGCAACACATAAAAACTGGCATTTTTTAACAGGAAAGTCTGAAGAGATTGTTTATAATTTGTCAAATAAAGGATTCAAACTGTACGCGGGAAAAGGAGACGAAAATCACGGTGGTTTTGAGCATTCTGGCTTGTTTGCTTTGATTGACAAGGAAGGGTATATTAGATCCAGGACAGACGCCTTTGGTAATCCAATTATGTATTACAGAGCTGTTGAAGAACAAGGTTTTTCTGATCAAATAAAAGAATTAAAAGAAGATATTAAAACTTTATTGAATGAATAATTTAACGAAAGAAAAACAATATAAGAAAATTATTACTGCTTTATCAGTTATAATACCATTGGCAGTAGCAGCCTTATTTGGGGTGAATTTACAAAAATTAGGGTTTGATATACAGCCATTAACCTTTTTACCCCCAATTTATGCCATGGTAAATGGTTTAACTGCGATCGTTTTAATAGCAGCAGTCGTCGCAATAAAAAAAGGCAATAAAAAATTACACCAACGGTTAAATACTTTTGCAATTGCCTGTTCATTGGTTTTTCTTCTGCTTTATATTGCATATCATATGACCTCTGATTCTACAAAATTTGGAGGCGAAGGTTTTATAAAATACATCTATTATTTTATTTTATTTACTCATATTATTTTATCTATTGTGGTAATTCCATTCGTTCTAACTACATATATGCGAGCGAACTTAGGCAATTTTCCAGAGCATAAAAAAATTGCTAAAATTACATTTCCTTTATGGTTATATGTAGCAGTAACAGGTGTAGTAGTGTATTTAATGATCTCTCCTTATTATGTTTAAAAAAAGTATTTTAATCTTTTTTATGTGTGTAATTTTTACATCAAATTTTTCATTTTCACAATGTGCTATGTGCAAAGCTGTTGTTGAAAATGGAGATATTTCTTTGGCTGAAGGAGTGAATAATGGAATTACATATTTAATGGTTTTTCCCTACCTTCTAATAGGTGTATTGTTTTTCATAATATACAGAAACAAGAAAAAAGCTTCAGATTAACTTTTATAAGAGTAAAATGATGTAACATATTTTACTATTTGTCGTCATACTGATACCATCTCTACTTCTAGTTTTGATTGTTTCATACACTAATAAAAATAAATGTTTTGAAAAGTAAACTTATATTGTCTGCAGCTATTTTAATTTCTGTAGCGACCTTTTCACAAAAAAAATGGACGCTAAAAGAATGTATCAATCAAGCTTTAGAGAAAAATATTTCTATTCAGCAAAATAAATTAAGCTTAGAGTTATCAAAAAAAGATGTAGAAATTGCCAAAGGTAATTTTCTACCAAATTTAAATGCTTCTACAGGTGGAAATTTAAATTTTGGATCTGGTTTTGATTATGTAACTCAGAATAGGGTGACTACTAGTATTTTTGGTGGTTCGATGGGTTTAAGTGCAGGATATACAGTCTTTAATGGTTTCAGAAATACCAACACCTACAAACAAGCTCGATTAGGGGTCGCATCTGGTCTGTTAGATTTGCAAAAAATTGAAAATGATATCTCTCTACAAGTTGTTAATGGGTACTTAAATATTCTGTTTGCAAAAGAAAATTTAAATTCGGCTCAAGTTCAATATCTTATTAGCAAAAAACAGATTGAAGCTGCAGAAAATAGATTTAAGTCAGGAGTTATTGCCAAAGGCGATTTATTAAACACCCAATCTACAGTTGCTACAAATCTTCAAAGTGTTATTTTACAAGAAAATGCTTTAGACTTAGCTCTTTTAAATTTGGCACAATTATTACAAGTACCTATTGAAGATTTTGATATTACACCTGTAGATGTAGGATCTCCGTCATCAGACTTATTTTATAAAAGTTCTTCTTCAGTCTATGATAAATCTATTGATAGAATGCCAGAAATTATAAGAGCTAAATTAGCTATTGAAAATGCAGCTTTAAGTATAAAAATTTCCGAAAGTTATTTTCTCCCTTCCCTTTCTGCTTCAGCAGGCTTGACGACCAATTATGGTTACAATTTAAAAACAGGGCCTGATACTCCTTTCTTTTCTCAGCTGGATGATAATTTAGGTTATGGTATTGGCTTTAATTTGAATATTCCAATCTTTAATCGATTTCAAACTAGATATGGGGTAGAAAAGTCTAAGATTACAAAAGAGATTTCTGAGACGAGATTAGAAAGTGAAAAAATACAATTAAAACAGACCATAGAAAAAGCTTTTTTAGACCTGAAATCTGCATTAAAATCTTTTGAAGCAGCAAAAATCTCCTTAGAAGCGCAGAAAGAGGCATTTAAAAACGCTCAAGAAAGATACACCTATGGAGCAATGACTTTGTTTGATTTTGAACAAGTTAGAACACGTTTTGTTAATGCACAAGGAGCAATGATTCGTTCAAAATACGATTATGTTTTTAAAACGAAAGTTTTACAATTTTATTCAGGGGAATTAGTTTTAGATTAAATAAAATAATAGAGTATTTATGAAGCCTTGCAAGATTGCAAGGTTTTCTTTTTTGTATACCCTATCTTTGTACAAAATATTAAGAAGTTGGCAATTATCCTGAACATAGAAACCACCACAAAAAATTGCTCTGTAAGTCTTGCAAGAAATGGAGAAGTTATTGCAATTAAAGAATTGAATAATGGAAATTATTCTCATGCAGAAGTTTTACATCCCTTTATTTCAGATGTTTTAAAAGAAGCAACGATTAATCCTAAAGAGATTGATGCTATAGCCGTTAGTAAAGGGCCTGGTTCTTATACAGGCTTAAGAATTGGAGTTGCTGCAGCAAAAGGACTCTGTTTTGCTTTAAACAGGCCTTTGATTTCTATAGATACATTAACATCTCTTTCTTATGCTATTTCTATTGATGATGGCCTAATTTTACCAATGTTAGATGCGAGAAGGATGGAGGTGTATTCAGCTATTTTTAATTCTGAAAAAGAACAAATAAGAGGTATTAAAGCAGAAATTATAGACTCCACTTCTTTTACGAATTATTTAGATACTAATAAAGTTTATTTTTTGGGAGATGGTGCTAAGAAATGCAAGGAGATCATTACACATAAAAATGCTTTTTTTATTGCTGATAAATTTCCATCAGCCAAAGAAATGGCACATTTATCTTTTATTAAATATCAAAGAAATGACATTGAAGATCTTGCGTATTTTGAACCCTTTTATTTAAAAGATTTCATTGTTATTCCGGAAAAGAAAAAGAAACTTACTTTTTAAATATTTTTTAAAAGAAGTGTATTCATATTGAATGTATTCTCACTTCTTTTTATTTTCAGAATTAATAGATTGTTTTTAAAGCTATTATTGAGGATGAACGCTTATTTTATAAACTGTTGATCAATTCAATTAATTAACAGAGGATCAATGTTAATTTAATGTTACCAAATTGTTGCGTAATTGTAAGGATAATTATATATTTGTTTGATAAGGTTAACTTTAAAACGAAAAACATGAAAAAATTACTGACACTTTTTTTTATTTGTGTATTGTCAATCGGATATTCTCAAGATATAAATCCACATTTTGAGGCAGAAGGAGAACTTGTGAAAGCGACATATTATCATGAGAATGGTTCTATAAGTACCCAGGGGTATTTTAGTAATAAAAAATTAACAGGAGAATGGACTCGTTTTGATTTGGAGGGGAATAAGACTGAAATCGCATACTATGATGATGGTAAAAAAGTAGGAAAGTGGTTTGTTTGGAATAAAGAGTCTTTGAAAGAAATAAATTATGACAACAATACAATTGTTAGCGTAAATTTGTGGAAACATGAAGCGAAATTAGCGGTTAACAATAAATAAATACTTAAACCTAATAATACAGTCTTATTTGACTAAAAACTCCAAAGGATTTAAATTCTTTGGAGTTTTTTTATAGAAACATCTGTATTATTTTGTTTACAAGATCGTTTTAAAGGGTTTTATTCCTCTAATACAATAAATTTATATAAGTTAAAGTTATACATAGAACGCTTTGGTTTGAGCTAAAATGCACGAGAAATCTATAATAACGATAAAAAAAACGTCTCGAGAGAATCTCGAGACGTTTCAATTCTTTTGGATTAAATATTATTCGACAATTAAAGTAAAAGGAATACTATATTTTACACCCACTGGTTTCCCTCTTTGTCTTCCTGGCTTCATTTTAGGCAATTGTTTCATTACTTTCACAACCTCACTTTTAATTTTTGGATGAGGAGCTCTTGCCTGAACATTCACAATATTTCCATTTTTATCAATCTTAAAACCAATAAATACTCTTTTTCTACCTGCGGATAAACCCAGTTCATTTGGTAAATCAGCATCAAATTTTCTTGAGAAGTGTTTTTGCACTTTTTTACTAAAACATTTTTTTAATTCTTCTTTGTTTCCTTTACATCCTGGAAATACCGGAACATCTTCAATAATCATGAAACTTACATCCTCTATAACTTCCTCTACCTCTTCAACCTCTATTATTTCTACAGCTTCTGTTTCATCCGTTTCTGTAGATTCAATAATAGTTTCTTCTACTTCTTTTTCATCTTCAACAATTTCAATTTTTTCAGGTGCTGGAGGGGGTGGAGTTTTTGGTTTTACAGGTTCTATTCTTTCAGTA
>JAQWIO010000087.1 GCA_029248845.1 Polaribacter sp.
GTATTTCTTGGGGAAGTCAACTACAAACAACGATTCGTTTTGGTGAAAATTCTGATCAATATACTTTGGGCAATAGCTGTGGAATTAATAATTGGTTTGCGGTAAAAGCTAAAGATTGGATCAGTATTTCTGCACGTTTACAAGGTGTAATCGTTGATAAAATTGACGGTAAAAATCCAAATTTAAACCCAATGATGGTTACAACTGCAGATACTCAAAATTCTGGAGGAACTTCTATAAATGCTGGTGTTGGTTTTAATTTATATGTTCCAAATGGACAGTATAAAAATCTTAGATTGGGTTTTGAATTTGCAATGCCTTTATATCAAAAACCAAACGGAATTCAATTACAACAAAGAGAGCAGATTACTGTTGGGTTGCAGTATGCTTTGTAAAAATTGAACTCTATTTTTTAAAAGGTTGGTAACTCATTTTATCAACCTTTTTCTTTCTTTATAAAATGGATAAATAATTCTCTTCCCTGTCTACTTTGGTGAGAATTGTAACAAGGATCTATTTTTTTGATATTGAAATGTGGCTGAAACCTTACAACATATTCTTCTTTATCTCCACCAAAAGGGGGTTTGTCTTTATGTAAAGGAACATTGAATAAAACGCCTACTAATTTTCCTTTTGATTTTAAAAGTTGCTGAATTGTAAGTACATATTTTTGTCTCAAACTTGGATGTATTGCACAAAAAAAAGTTTGTTCAACAATCAGATCAAAGGAATCATTTAAATCGAAAAAATTACCTAAAATTAATTGTGATACCGGAAAATCAGGAACTCTATTTTTAATATTCTCCAACGCCGTTTTAGACAAGTCAACAACAAAAACATTTGTAAATCCATTATTAAAAAGGTATTCTGCTTCGTAAGAATTTCCTCCTCCAGGAATTAAAATCTTCAACTCTTTGTCCTCTAATTGATCAAAGTAGTTTTTTAAAGGCGGAGATACTTCACCCAAATCCCAACCAATGTCATTTTTTAAATATCGATGATCCCAAGCATTTTCTGATAAATCCATCTGAAATTCGTTTCTAAAATTAAATGTTTTACAATTCTTACTCTATCAGCAACAAATGTAATTCAATGAACATCAAACCTCGCATTATTGGTAAGATATTACCTCAAACAAAATCTTAATTTTACAAAATATTCTTAGATTGACAAAAATTGAATCAAGTTAAATAAAAGTTATAATTTATTTTTTTTTGTTAAATACTTTATAAATGAAATTAAAAAAATGAACTTTGACAATAAATAGTGTATTATTACACTTAAAAAGAATCCTCTAAAATTAAAAAGATGCTTCGTTAAGCTCATCGGTCTTTAACTCCCGAACATAATAATTTTATGTATTGTACAAATACGAATACCGCTTTATTTTTCTCTTCTATAGACCAAATATCTCCGGAAATTTGGGAAGGTTTACAGTGTGCAAAAAATATTTATTTTAATCCAGCTTTTTTAAAAGCAGTAGAGAAAAATCATCCTGAAATAGTATTTTCTTATATTGTTTTAATCGATAAAAATTCGAATCCAATTGCATTCGCTTCAATTCAAATTGTGAATTTTCATATTGATGATATCAAAAATGACTTAGAACTTTTAATCAGAAAACTAAAAAACATAGGAAGAAAACTTCATATTCTTCCAAATAAAAAACCCTTAAAAATATTAATTTCTGGAAACACTTTTGTAAGCGGGGAGCACGGAATTTTCATCAAAAAAAATCAAGATAAAAAAATTATTATTAAAAATTTAGCCAAAGCAATTTTACATTATGTAAACGCTAACAAAAAATTAAAAATTGATGCTTTTCTTCTAAAGGATTTTAGAAATAAATCGTTGTTTATTTCTAATGAACTGAGAGATTATAATTACCACCCATTTTCAGTAGAACAAAACATGATGCTTAAATTAGACGAGAGTTGGCAAGTTTTTGAGGATTATTTGGCGTCAATGAAAACTAAATTTCGAGTAAAAGCGCGCAAAGCATTCCTAAGAAGTACAGATATTAAAATAAAAAACGTTACGCCGAAAAATATAGACGTTCAACTTCCAAAGATGACAGCTCTTTATAAAAAGGTAGTTGACAATGCTGATTTTAACCTAGGGAATTTTAATCTAAACACTTTCAAAGATTTAAAAGAAAATTTAGGCAGTAATTATATTTTAAAAACCTATTGGTTAGACGATAATATTGTTGGTTTTATCTCCGGTATAATTAATCAAAAATCATTGGACGCTCATTTTGTAGGAATTAATTACGAATTAAACAAAGAGCATGCTATTTATCAAAGAATGCTGTATGATTATATAGAAATTGGAATCGAAAAAAAACTAAATAGAATTAATTTTGGGAGAACTGCAAGCGAAATTAAAAGCTCTGTTGGAGCAGTTCCTCAAGATTTAACCATGTATATTCGTCATAAAAAAAGCATCACAAATAAAATTTTAAAATTATTTTTACAAAAAATTCAACCAACTCCGTTTCAACAAAAATTTCCTTTTAAAAACATTAGAAATTCATGAAAAACGCTGAAGAATTAATTGCTCTTTTAAATTTAAAAGATATGGGGAACCATATTTTTACAGGAAATAGTGTTGCCATTGGAAGTCCCATTGTTTTTGGCGGACAAGTACTAGCTCAAGCTATAAATGCCGCTTATAGAACCATTCCTGAAAACAGGATACTACATTCTTTACATTCTTATTTTTTGGAGGCCGGTAATTTAACAATTCCTATCAAATATCATGTTTCGGAAGTAAGAAATGGAGGTAGTTTTTCTACAAGACGCGTAAAAGCTATACAAAATGACGTTACTATTTTTATTTTGGCCGCATCTTTTCATAAAAAAGAAGCGGGTTTTACACATCAAAAACAAATAAAAAAGAACCTAAAACAACCCGAAGAATTAATTAGTTGGAATGAAATAGGAACTCAATTTGGAGATTTTATTCCAAAAAAAATGAAAGAATTTTTAAGTATCGAAAGACCCATCGAATTTAAACCAACGGTAATTCCTAATCCTCTAGATCCTATAAACTTGCCTGCAGAAGAGAATGTTTGGTTTAAATTGAAAGGGGATTCAAAAGCCTTAGATCTTCAAAAAAAACAACAAATTCTGACATATATATCAGATTATAATGTTCTAAATGCTGCTATAAATCCAAATGCCAGCAAAGCTAATTTCAATAATTTACAAACCGCAAGTTTAGATCATTCTATGTGGTTTTTTAGAGAGTTTGATTTTGATGATTGGATGTTGTTTTCTGCTGAATCTCCAAATTCTTTCGGAGCAAGAGGTCTGTCTAAAGGAAATATTTTTACAAGAGATGGAGTGCTAATTGCCTCTTTTGCACAAGAAGGATTGTTAAGACCCAAAAACAAGTAAATATGAGCCCAATATTGTATGTAATAACGACCAATGGTTTGCTATTTTTATTAAGTATTATTTTTTATAATTTCCCACCAAAAAAAATAAATAGTCTCTATGGTTATAGAACAGTAAAAGCTATGCAAAATGAACAAATTTGGGATTTTGCAAATAGTGTTTTTAATAAAAATTTATTAATCTACTCGGGGATTTCGTTGTTGGGAAGTGTATTGTTGGCCTGTTTTACCTCCAAAGAACTAACTTGGCAACCCATGCTTTTAGTGCTTCTTTGTATTGTCGTTAGTATTTTAAAAACAGAACGCAGTTTGACAGATAATTTTACCGAAGAAGGAAATAAAAAGTGACATTGCATGGTTTTAAATCAAAGAAGCAAGGGTTGATCCTTAAAAAATAGTATTCTAAAAACTAGCCATAAAAGAAACTGACACGTTTCTTCCTGGAGAAGAAATTCCAGAGGCAAATTCTATATAGTGTTCGTCAAAAATATTATCTAACCTTGCTTGAATAGAAAATGTGTTATTCACTAAATAATTTGAATTTATACCAAAAGTCATCCAACTTGGTGACCCATAATATTTCTCAATATCCGCAGTTGCATTAGGGTCTATAATAGGTGTTAAATCATGATTATCTATTCCTTCGGTAAAATTAAAGTCTTCAATGTCTTTTTTACTGTTAAATCTTACAGCAACTCCTAATTCAATTTTATTCTTTTTGTAATTCAATTCAAACTGACCAAAAAGTGGGGGAATTGAAGACATTGGCTCTTCCGAGTCATAAGTTCTCCCTTCCGTATACGTTATAAAACCGGATGTGTTTAGGGTAGAAGACACTTTTCCTAAATAATTAATGGTATATCCAAAAATGTATGCTGTTCCTTTATTTTCGTTGGAAACAGCATTTCCATATTCTCCATCAAATTGAACTTGTTTTTTACTCCCATCAGTATTGTAAATAAAATCTCTCTGAATATAATTATCTAACAACGTATAATAGAAATTTGTTCCTAATCTAAATTTTTTATCATTAAAATACTTCTGAATTCCTATTTCTGCATTGTAGGCAATTTCTGGCTTTACGTGTATATTTGGAATACTTATATTGCCTCTTTTCTCTCTAACACGTCCTATATCATCGATGTTTGGAGATCTAAAACCCGAGGAAAGAACACTGTTTAATTGCCAGTTTTTACCTGGCCTATATACATAACCGATTGTTGCCGTAATTGCTGAATTATCAATACTGATATTTGTTTCTGGAAATTGGATAAAAGTCTGATCAATCCAAATTGCGTTTAAATTTGTATTGGTAAACCTTATCCCAGTATTGAGCGTTGATTTTTGAGTAACATCCTGCCTATACCCCATATAAGCAGCAGCACTTAAATAATTACTCCCTCCGTCTGGATAGCGAGATTGCAACATAAAATCTTGTGAATATCCATTCATTTCTCCCTTAGAGATAATTAAAGTTTTCCCATAGGATTTTGAAACAACATCATTATAGGCAAACTCAAATCCATAAGAAAATATTCTTTTTTTATCTTGGGTTAATGACACAGAAAAATCTCCATTAAGACTAAAAACATTCACTGATTCTTTTCTATAAGAACGATTTAAACTCCCAAATTTTCTCTGAATTCTACTTTCTTGAATGTGTTGATATGCTCCAGTAATTATTCCGCTTTCTATCCATTTTTTATTAGAGTTTATCAATAATTGAGAAGAAATCAACAATCTGTTTTGTGGGCCATAATTCCATTCTGCAAATTTTAATGAGCTATTCTCTAGCTCGGATAATCGATCAAATCTCGGGATGTCTGAAGTTGTTGAATATTGTAAATTTATTTTTAAATCTGTATTTTTAGACAGAGGTACAAAGAACTTCTGTAATACATCCGTTTGATTATAGCCTGTATTTTTCAATAACTCTGGATCCGAATTTACAGTAGGTGTTTCGCTATAATTTCCGTTTGTGTTTTCTGAATAGTAAAATACTTTCCCCCAATCATTAAAACCATGATTTCGATTTTTTCCGATTTTTAAATCTCCAAAATCACTGTGAGAAATACTTGTAAAAGAAGCCCAGTTAGGAAAACTTACATCCGCCGAAACTGTGGTTGTAATCTCTTGGTTAACGCTAGAAAAACGAGAAAAAAACTGACTATTGACTTCGTTTACCTCAGATAATTTAGGTGTCTTTGTAAAATAATGGATAACGCCACCTAAAGCATCAGAACCATATATTACAGAAGATGGTCCAAATACAACTTCTGTTTTATCTAATAAATTTGGAGCTACAGTAATGGAACTCTGCAAATGCCCTTTCCTATAAATGGCATTGTTCATTCGAATCCCATCTACCACCAGTAAAACTCGGTTAGACTCCATACCACGTATTACCGGACTACCGCCACCAAATTGAGATTTCTGAACCTTAATTCCTGGCATTGCTGCTAATAAATCCGCAGAGGTTTGAGGGGATATTTTTTGAATATCTTTTGCAGAAATAACAGCAATTTGTTCTGCAATTCTATTGGTTCTTTCTTCATTTTTAAAAACAGACAAAACAACCTCATCTAATTGTTCTGATTGCTTGGTTAGGTAAATAAATGATTTTTGTTTTTGTAGAATCGTTTTTTTAGTTTTTAATAGCGCATACGAAATATGAGAAAAAAAGATTTTTTCATTTTCATTGAAATCAGAAACATCAACAAATCCCTCATTATCAGAAGATAAATTAATGGTTAAACCTTCATTATAGACAGTCACATTTCGAATAATTTTACCTGTTTGTTTATCTATTATCTTTATTCTTTGAGAATAAGAAAAACTATATATTAAAAAAACCAATAAGAAAATTAGAGATCTCATTAACTAAAAACTGTTTCTAAAATTTGCAGGGATTTTGGTTTTTTAAATCCGTCCAAATGTAATTCAAAATATCGTATTATTATTTTTAAAACCACTTGCCTTTCGTGTTTACTAAAAGACACTTTCTCTACACTATCAAAATTTATGCCTAACAGCTTTTTAAATTGATAAAAACTAGTTCCTGTGATCCTATTTTTCTGTGAAGACAAACTTTTAAAGTTTCCTTCTAACAAATCAAACCCAAAATTATCTTTTTCAGATACATCTGGATAAAACCCTAAAAATCGAGTTAAATTCAATAAAAACAATAAATGAAAATTAGCAATTTTATCATGAACATCTAACCAGATTAAACCTGCTTCTATATAAGCGTAAAGTGCCTTGTTTTTTTCTTCCTCTTTAATTGAATACGATAAAACTTCAGACAAAAATAGTACAACAGATTGTTTTATAATGTCTTTATAAATTGTCTTATAAGGGTATGAAATCTGTACTTCCTTGATTGAGTTTAAAGTCCCTTTTTTACTATGATTTGCTTCAATATTAAGTTGTGTTAATGGCTGAAAATAAGCTATTTTTACTCCTCCTTTTTTAGCTTTTAAAACCCCTCTTATTAAGTATGATTTAAGTCCTTCGTCTTGGGTATAGCACTTCACTATTAGACTAGAATCACTGTATTTAAGGGTACTTAATACAATCGCTTTTGTAGTTATTAAAGCCATTAATTAACAATTGCTATTTTTGTAACAGCAGTTTCTGATGCATCACCATTCGATAATAAAACAATATAGATCCCCGAAACTACGGTGTTTCCTGCAAGGTTTTTTTTATTCCAAACCACTTTGCCTCCTTGTAATTCTTGCCCTTCTACAACATTGGTCTCATAGACTAGATTACCTGCAATATCTAAAATTTTTACATTTGTCCCTTTTGGTAAATGGGTTCCTTTTCTACCATCAATGGTAATTGTTTCATGATTTTTTAATGCTGGGTTCGGGTATGCGTAAACTTCAGCCAAAACATCACCAAAAGGAGAAACGTTACTATTGTATGCAACGATTCCTTTACTAGTTGCAAAATATACTTTTCCTGTGCTATTATCAATCGCAATTTTTACGATCTTATTTGATGGTAATGGCGAATTTTGCATGCTAAAGTTGGCTAGGGTTTTTTGTCCATTTGGATTTGTATATATAACACCTCCGTTATCTGTACCAAACCACTTATTTTCTGCTCCATCGATCACAATAGAATTAATTGTTTGATCCCCTAAAAGCCGTTCTCCAAAACCATTTTCATCTCCATTAATTACCACAGCATTCGCATTTGGAGTAGTATCTTCAAAAACTCCAGAAGCATTCGCATAAACAACCATCCCAGATTGTGTCCCAATCCAAACTCTATTATCACCATCAACAGCAACAGTTCTTACATTTACGTCTGGAAGATTTCCTGAATTAGGAACTGCAATCAATGCTTTTTTTCTATCTCCATTTTCATTATAAACATACACCCCATTTCTTCTAGTACCAATCCAAATACTATTGTTTTGATCTACGACCACTTCGTTTAAACCTGCTGCATTATTTGTTTTAATACTGCTTAGATCTATAGAACTCCATTGACCACTAGCTGATAATTTTATTAATTCCTCATCTGTTTCATAATTGGTGGCCCAGAGATTTCCTTGATTATCAAACGCAGAGCCACTAACTCTGATATTTATACTGGGCAAAGAAACTGAAATAGGCTCAAAACTACTATTGAGATGATTGTAGATCTGGGTAACGATATCATTCTCTACCACAAGCAAACCTCCCGTAGGAGTTATATTTATATCGGATGAAACTCCTAAAGCACTTATATACGCCTTGTTCTCATTATTTGGGTCTATTGTTACCTGCACTAAATCACTTGGTAAACTTGAATTAAATGCTGTGTTTATCCATTGCTTTCCATTAAAATGACTAAATCCTTTCCTCCTAAAAGAAGGGCTATAAACAGAAGTATACCCCCCATAAACCATCCACAAACTATTATTTTGAGCAGTAATAGAAAAAATATCATTATCTAGCGGCCCCTCAGGATGAATTTCAGTATAATTATTTGGAAGGTTTGGACTTGCCTTTAAAATTCCGAATTCTTTAGTAGCTAAATAAATAATATCATTCTCCATAAAAATAGTGTTTAGCGTATACTCGAATTCTGAAGTTGCTGAAACCTCAAAAACAGGATTCAATTCTAAATCTAAAGTCGTTGCAAAATTATTGAATGCAATAGACAAATGAGTAGTAGATGGTTGAATACTGATGATATTGTTAGAAAAACTTTTAACAGAATTTAAGATACTTCCATTTAATTGGAATAAATCACTTCCATTAACTAAATACAATTGATTCTTAAATATGGCTATTTGGCTGAAATTTTGAGAAGAAAATTGGGCCTCCCAATTGTTAAAATCTATCAATAAATTACTAGTTACATCCGCCTTAAAAAGACCAATATCAGTTGCTGCATAAATAAATCCATTTAAAACTTCTATTTGATTAACCTCTAGTGAGCTTGAATTACTTCCTATAAAATAGGTGTCTCCGAACTCTAACTTTTCAATATCATAGACCACAATTCCAAAAGGAAGGGATAAGTAAAGCTTATTGTTAAATTCTTTGATATGATTGATACTCTTTCTTCCAAATTGATTAAAATTTACAATATCTGACGAAATTGTAATAGATCCATCATTGTCTACTACCTCCAATAGGCCATTTTCGTAACCAATAAACAATCTTTGAAAAGTGTTACTGTAGTGAATTGATTTTGTGGTTTCTCCAGATAAACCTTGCACTGAGGAAAACTTGTTAATTTGCTCTGTTGTTGTATTGTAAGTAAAAACAGCATTGTCTGCCAGGGCATAAATAACATCGTCTACTTTTATAAAATCTTTCACATTATTATAAGAGTAAAAGTCTTCCCAAGAATCACTGTAATCTGTCTGGGCAGGAACCAATAATGAAAAAAATAATATATAAAATAAAAAAAGTTTTTTCATTGTTTAAATTTGATTCTCAAAGATATTTATTTATTATTAGAATAACGATAAAAGACCCTATATTAGTAAAAAATCAAAAAAAATTATGGGTGTCGAAATTGAACGGAAATTTTTAGTACAAAATACAGCTTTTATAACTGAAAGTACCCAAAAAAAAAATCTGAAACAGGGGTATTTAAACGCTGATAAAAAGAGAACTGTAAGAGTCAGAATTACTGATGAAATAGCTTTTATAACAGTTAAAGGGGAGTCTAACTCAACCGGAATATCGAGGTTTGAGTGGGAGAAAGAAATAAAAAAGCGAGAAGCTGAAGAACTTCTTTTACTTTGCGAACCCTGTTTAATTGAAAAAACTAGGCACCTAATTGATGTGGGCCATCATACTTTTGAAATTGATGAGTTTCATGGTGATAATGAGGGTTTAATAATAGCAGAAGTAGAATTAAGTTCGGAAGCTGAAGATTTTATAAGGCCCAATTGGTTGGGTCTTGAAGTTACCGGAGATCCAAAATACTACAATTCAAGCATTAGCAAGAATCCGTATAAAAATTGGAAATAAAATAGTTTAACTACAAAAAATAGAGTGCTAGAAAATGGCTTACACTTCCTAATAAAACAAACACATGAAAGGTAGCGTGATTGTAAGGCATTTTTTTGATGGAGTATAAAATCGCTCCAACAGTATAAAAGATACCTCCAGCAATTAATAAATTTAAACCAAAACTCGTTAATGCAGCTATTAGAGGTTTTATAAAAAACAGAACTTGCCACCCCATTAAAAGATACATTACAGTTGAAATTTTATCAAATCTACCGGTAAAAAATAATTTAAGTATAATTCCTGTTAGGGCAAAAATCCAAACAGCAATAAACAGGTACCATCCTAAATCAGGTTCCAAGACCACCAGGCAAAAAGGACTATAACTCCCAGCTATTAATACATAAATAGCAGCATGATCAACAATATTTAATATTCTTCTTTTCTTTGGGTTTTGTGCAGCATGATAAAATGTTGAAGCGGCGTACAAAATTATTAAACTCAGACCATAAATAATAAAACTAGCTGCCTCCCAAAATCCAGAATAGATAAAAGCTTTCATTATTAAAAGAGGGAATACAAGTATACTAATAAGCAATCCCAGAGCATGAGACCATATATTTAAGCATTCTTCTGAATCTGAATAT
>JAQWIO010000088.1 GCA_029248845.1 Polaribacter sp.
AGGGTTTCTATATCTGAACTCTGACGCATATTCTACCTCTACTGGTATTCTTGCAAACTCTTCAATAAGATATTCTCCAACCAAACCTGCATGCCAAGAGGTACCACAAGCAATGATAATAATTCTTTCTGCATTTAAAAACTTAGGGAGGTAATTATCAATTCCTGACATTTTAATAATGCCTTGATCTGGCAACATTCTACCTCTATATGTATCTATAATTGCTTTAGGTTGCTCGTAAATTTCTTTGATCATAAAGTGGTCATAACCCCCTTTTTCTATTTGATCTAAACTTAATTTAAGTTCTTGAATATTCGCCTTTACAGCTGAATCATCTAGTATTTTTCTTACTCCTATCTGTCTTCCTAGCTTTATAATAGCCATTTCTTCATCTTCTAAATACACAACATTTTTTGTGTACTCAATAAATGGTGAGGCATCTGAAGCAATAAAAAACTCTTCATTATTATTTCCAACACCTATTGCGATAGGGCTTCCTAATCTTGCAACAACTATTTCATTTGGTTTTGTCTTATCAAAAACAGCAATTGCATATGCACCAACAACATTGTTTAAAGCCAATTGAACTGCTTGGCCTAATTTACACCCTTCTTGCTTCTTTATTTCTTCAATGAAGTTGATAAGAACTTCTGTATCCGTATCGCTTTTAAAAATATATCCTCTAGAAATTAACTCTTTTCTCAAGGTATCATAGTTTTCGATAATTCCGTTATGCACTATGACCAATTCTCCGGACTGCGATAAATGTGGATGAGAATTGACATCATTTGGCACTCCATGAGTAGCCCAACGAGTATGACCAATTCCTATATTTCCTTTTTTTCTGTACTCTTCTTTATTCGTGATATCTTCTAAATCTGAAACTTTTCCTTTGGTTTTAGAAAGATGTATTTCTTCCCCATCATAAAGCATTACTCCAGAACTATCATAACCCCTATATTCTAATCTTTTTAACCCATTTATAACTATTGGATAAGCTTCCCTATGTCCTATATATCCTGTGATTCCACACATAACAACTTTTTTTATTCCCTTAATTCATTCCCTCTGAGTAGGAGATCTTTAGCACTGCTTTTTTTGAATCATTTTCATTATGATGATTAAAAATTGTAACTGCTTTCGGATTCCAATTGTAATTTGTATAAACAGTATCTGAAACTGTTTGTAGATCTGTTGAATTTATTACCTTCAATCTTAATAATGGAGAATAATCTGTTTCCCCGTTTAAAATATCTGACACATAATCTGTAATTCTAAAAGTATATTTTTCTTTTTTACCATTACCGTCTCTTTCTAATAAACCGCCAAAAATAACTGGTCCTTCAGTAAAAAGATCTTTTACTTGACTATAAATTGGATTTATACCTTCATCGCTTTTGTATAAAAATAGCTGATATGGTAGTGCTGTAGTATCTTTAGATTGATTAATGTAAAGAGTTAAAGAAGCATCGTTTATTAATAAATTCCTATCTCTTAACGCTGCTATTTTTTCTTCTCCAAAAAGTTTAATAGTCCCTTCACTTCCTGCAGCTCCCTGTATTTTAACTTCATTATTTTCAGGATATATTTTGTCTTCCATTTTATACGTACTTGTTCTTATTCCTGACAATAAAAAACTATCGTTTTTCTGAATAGTATCAATAATAACACCTGCTGTAAGAACTGTATTTGTATAATAAATCTCTAAAGACGGTTTTACTACGCCATTAAAGTTAAAAGAGATTAATGAACCTTCGTCTCCTGTGGCTTCTAAAATAAGTCCTCTAAAATAGTTGTTAAACGCATCTTGTGAATCAAATTCAGGTGAGTTATATTTATCTAAAAACAATTCCTTAATTACATCTTCTTTTAAAGGAATTGTAGCGAAAGGAATCGGAACTGTTGAAGAGGCAGAATTTGTATAAGTAACCGTATCTATTCGAGATACTGTAAGATCACTTAACCATCTTTTTACTAAGATTGAGGTATCTGTTGCTTTGGGTATGAACTGAAAATTTAATGGATCATTTAATTCTGTAATGGGAGTTTCTTTTTCAAACACATCATCAGAACTGAAGGAATTTAACTTGGCTGGATCAGAGGGGTCTAAAAGACTTAAGTATGTACTTGTTTGAAAAACATTTAAGTTAAATGCTTTCGATGGGTCACCAATTATTGAATCTAATTCGTACGCAGAAGCATCGTCATTTAATGTAACTTGATACGGTAATTTAATGAAAACAGTATCTATAGTAGTAACGACAGTTGTATCAGATACATAATTATTTTCATCATCAACTACTTGTAGACTTGAACTAATTGAAAGTTGCGAAATAATAGAGGCTTCGATTTTTTCGTATTCTGTACTTGCATGAACACCTAATAAATAATTTCCTGGCTCTAGAGAAATATTACCTGAGGGTATCTTTGTAATAGGGCTATTTTCTAATTCTACATCTACAAGAAGGCTATTCGTTGTAAATGCGGTATTACTGATGATGTTTGAACCAATATCTGTAAAATCTTTTTCACAAGAAACAACACCTGTTAATACTAATATTATAGCAAAAAAATATTTGCTTTTTTTAAAGAATTTCTTCACAATGTAGCAATTAATTAGCTGAAATTAAATCAGCATAAAAATTTAAATAACTTTCTTTTAAGTTTTCTGATTGATAAGCTAAAACTGGCATTTCTTTTTCTTCTAAAAAAGAAGATAATTCATCTGAAATTGTTTCACTACCGTGAATAATCGCATCAGAATTTTCTATGGCACTTTTTAATATATTGGTGAAATTAGGTGTTTTAATCGTTGCCGCTCTTGCATCACTTATATTATCGAACTTTATTTTATCTACAAGAGCTTCGTCTAAATTACCATCAAAACTATTGTTGTATAAAGAGGTGATAATTTTACTCTCAGTAAACAAAGGTTCTTCTTTGTAGAATTCCTTTAAATAAAGAGGCAACAATGAAGCCATCCATCCATGAACATGAATAATATCGGGTGCCCAATTTAACTTTTTTACAGTTTCAACGACGCCTTTTGCAAAGAAAATTGCACGTTCGTCATTGTCTGAAAATAAGTTGTCATCTTCATCTGAAAAAACAGCTTTTCTTTTGAAATATTCTTCATTGTCTATAAAATAAACCTGCATCCTTTCTTTAGGAATCGAAGCTACTTTTATAATCAACGGCATGTCTATGTCATTAACTACTAGGTTCATTCCAGACAAACGAATTACTTCGTGTAACTGGTGCCTTCGCTCGTTAATTACACCAAACCTTGGCATGAAAAGTCTTGTCTGTACTCCGTGAGAATGTGCGTTTTTTGCAACATTAAAGGCTGTTGATGATAACTCTGTTTCGGGTAAGTAAGGAACTACTTCAGACGAAACAAATAATATTCTCTTGTCCTTCATTAAATCAAACTCTTTTATAAGAAGCGCAAAAATACAAATTTTTATGCTAATATCATGTTAAAATGGTAAGTTTGCAGACTTGACTTAATTT
>JAQWIO010000099.1 GCA_029248845.1 Polaribacter sp.
TTGCAAACGCTAAATTAACCTCTGACGAAAAAATCGTGAATGTTGTTTTACAAAATCAATTAAAATAAAAGATATGGAATCTTTAGTAAAATTTGTTCAAGACGAATTTGTAGCAAGAAAAGAATTTGCAGAATTTGCTGCCGGTGACACAATCACCGTTTATTACGAAATTAAAGAAGGTGAAAAAGTACGTACTCAGTTTTTTAGAGGTGTTGTTATTCAAAGAAGAGGAATTGCAGCTTCTGAAACATTTACAATCAGAAAAATGTCTGGTACTGTCGGTGTAGAAAGAATATTCCCTGTAAATCTTCCTTCTATACAAAAAATTGAAATTAATAAAAGAGGAAAAGTACGAAGAGCTCGTATTTTCTACTTCAGAGGTCTTACTGGTAAAAAAGCTAGAATTACTGAAAAAAGAAGATAATTTCTTTGATATAAAAATTTTAAAAAAACGTTGTGAAAATTCACGACGCTTTTTTTAATGAACAAATGTTCACAAGTATAGTTGATATCTTGTTGATTAACAAATAGTTATTTTTTTTGTTTTCTTAAAAATCATAAATATCTTTGAATAGAATTACTATAAAACCTAGATTGATCGAAAGTTAAATTTAATATTTTATAGGTAATTTTACAAAGTAACGTTCTTTATATATTGTTTTTATAAAATCTATAATTCAAGTTTTTACTTTAAAAGTAAGAAAAATGAAATTCTTTAGAAAAGAAAAATTATGCAAGTAATAAATACTTTTTTAAAATGTATGATTGTAAAATTTTACAAAGATGAATTAAAAGCAATTTGAAATATTTACAAACTTTAAAAGTGAAAATTTTTAAAATTAAGATATTTCAAACCCGAGGTAGTGAATGAGTAATTTTTTTTTCGGGAAAAATATAAGATTCATTCTTATTTGAATTTGTAGCAATACAAATCAGTACTAATAAACTATTTCAAAGAAGCCATATCATTACAAGAAATTGTAGGATGTGGCTTTTATTTTAAAAAAAACTACATTCTTAATAATACCCTATTTTTATTATTAAATAGCTACTAAAACAACTAATTAATAGGGATTAATCAATAATAATATCACTTAAAATTCATAATTTTGGTCCGATTTTTTTCGAAAAGGATTTCGTTAAATATAATTATTTTTTACAGAATATTAAAAACATCTAAAAATGAGCAAAATAGCTAAAATTATATACACAAAAACGGATGAAGCTCCTGCCCTAGCAACACGCTCTTTATTACCTATTATAAAAGCTTTTACCAAAACTTCTAATATAGAAATTGAAATAAAAGATATTTCTTTAGCATCAAGAATACTTGCTAATTTTTCTGAATATTTGTCAGAAGATCAAAAAGTTGAAGACGCATTAGCTATTTTAGGTGATTTAGCAAAACAGCCAGAAGCAAATATTATTAAATTGCCTAATATTAGTGCTTCTGTACCTCAATTAAAGTCAGCAATTTCTGAATTACAAACATTGGGTTATAATTTACCTGATTATCCAGAAGAAGCAAACTCAATTAAAGATAAAGCAATTTTAGAGCAATACAATAAAGTAAAAGGCTCTGCGGTAAATCCAGTTTTACGTGAGGGAAACTCAGACAGAAGAGCTCCAAAAGCAATTAAAAACTATGCCCGCAAAAACCCACATTCTATGGGTGCTTGGAGTGCTGACTCAAAAACTCATGTAGCTACAATGAGTGAAGGAGATTTTGCTCATAACGAAAAATCTGTAACTATCGAAAAATCGACAAGCATAGACATTCTTCACATCACTAACGATGGCTCAAAGACAATATTGAAGGAAAATTTAGCTCTAATTGATGGAGAAATCATAGATAGCACTGTAATGAGTAAAAAAGCGTTACTTTCTTTCTTAGAAAAACAAATCGATGATGCGAACAAAGAAGGTACATTACTGTCTCTTCACATGAAAGCTACCATGATGAAAGTTTCTGATCCAATTATCTTTGGTCATGCAGTGAAGACCTACTTTAGTGAGCTATTTGAAAAGCATGCAGACATTTTTAATAGAATTGGAGTAGATGTAAATAATGGTTTTGGTAACTTATTAGGAAGTCTTGACGCCCTTTCTTTGGAAAAAAAATCAGAAATTTTAAAAGATATTGATCTTATTTTTGAAAAAAATGCAGATCTAGCAATGGTAAATTCAGACAAAGGAATTACAAACTTACATATTCCCTCTGATATAATTATTGATGCATCTATGCCTGCAATGATAAGAACCTCCGGGAAGATGTGGAATGCTAAAGGAGAGTTACAAGATACAAAAGCTGTAATCCCTGACAGTTCTTATGCTGGCATTTACGCTGCAACTATTGATTTCTGTAAAAAGAATGGAGCCTTTGATCCAACAACTATGGGAACAGTTCCTAATGTAGGCTTGATGGCTCAAAAAGCGGAGGAATATGGTTCTCATGATAAAACTTTTCAAATTGAATCTGAAGGAAAAGTAGTGGTGGTAGATGCTTCTGGAAATACTCTTTTAGAACATTCTGTTGAAAAAGGAGATATTTGGAGAATGTGTCAAACAAAAGATTTACCAATTCAAGATTGGGTAAAATTAGCAGTCACAAGAGCAAGAGCTACTCAAACACCTGCTATTTTTTGGCTAGATGAAAACAGAGCTCATGATATAGAAATCATTAAAAAGGTGAAATTATATCTATCAAATCATGATATTTCAGGTTTAGATATCCAAATTTTATCCCCTATAAAAGCAACAGAATATACCTTAGAAAGAATTGTTAAAGGAAAAGATACAATTTCTGTTTCTGGGAACGTTTTACGTGATTACTTAACAGATTTATTCCCAATTTTAGAAGTTGGTACTTCTGCCAAAATGTTATCTATCGTACCTCTAATGAATGGTGGAGGTCTGTTTGAAACGGGTGCAGGTGGTTCTGCTCCAAAACACGTTCAGCAATTTGTAACAGAAAATCATTTGCGTTGGGATTCTTTAGGAGAATTTTTAGCATTGGCGGTCTCTTTAGAACATTTAGGAACGACTACTAATAATTCTAAAGCCCTGGTATTGGCTGAAACTTTAGAAGAGGCTACTGATAAATTCTTAGAGAGTGATAAATCTCCATCAAGAAAAGTAGGTGAGTTAGACAACAGAGGAAGTCATTTTTACTTAGCAATGTATTGGGCAGAAGGATTGGCAAATCAAAATAAAAATATTGAATTAAAAACAGCATTTTCAAAAATTACAAGTGAATTAAAAGCGAATGAAAATAAAATTGTTTCTGAATTAAATGAAATTCAAGGAAACTCTTTAAACATAGGTGGATATTATCAGCCAAATGATAATTTGGCTACATCTGCAATGAGACCAAACTCAACTTTTAATACTATTTTAGAATCTTTATAAGACCTTAAAACAAAGTAAAAAAAATATCTAAAAGTCAATGTTTTTTCATTGACTTTTTTTTGTTCTAAATAGTCTCTTTAGATCGTACATTTTAACATTTTATTAATGTTTAGAATTGTATTTTTGTTGATAATATTAAACTATTTTTTAAACAAAATGACCCATACAAAAAAAATATTTTTTTTATTATTTTTTATCACGTTTTCGCTGTTAAGCCAGGATAAAAAGACAATAAGCGGAACTATTTATGATGAAAGTAATAATGAAACCTTAATAGGAGTCTCTCTTTATTTTCCAGAATTAAATTCTGGAACTACAACAAATGAATATGGGTTTTATTCTGTTACACTCCCAAAAGGGACTTATAAAATACAGGTAAGTTACCTAGGATATTCTTCTATTGTAGCATCAATTACCCTCAATGAAAATAAGACAAAAAACTTTAAACTAATCGAAGAAACTGAAAGTTTAGAGGAAATTGTTATTGAAAGTAATATCGAAAAATTAAATGTTAGAACTCCTCAAATGAGTATTAACAAATTAACATCTGCAACCATAAAAAATATTCCAGTTGTATTGGGTGAAGCAGATATCATAAAGTCACTAATTCTTTTACCTGGAGTTACAAGTGCTGGTGAGGGAGCTTCTGGATTC
>JAQWIO010000100.1 GCA_029248845.1 Polaribacter sp.
TCTGCATGTGCATTTGTGGCGGCAAAGATTAAGGTTTTACCTCTGTTCTCTGGCAGTATGCCATAAGTAGAGATCAATTCATTTAAAACCACTCGATTAAAATTTTCTGTGATTACTTTACGATTAAAACCAGTGATTTCAACTTTAATTTCATCATCTGTGACGCCTAAATCTTTTATTTCATTGTCTTCAGGGTCATAGATTCTTACCTCATCTCCTTGCTCCCAAACAATACCCTCTTTAGATAATTCGGTTTGAAAAACATAGGGTGGTTCAAAATCAATTAAATACCCTTCAATAACTGCTTTCCGATAAGAGTACAGGTACACAGGGTCTCCAAAAATATCTTTAGTATGCAATGCAGGGGTTGCTGTTAACCCAATACGATAGGCATCAAAATGATCTAATACCATGCGGTATTTACTTTGAAAATCTACTTGATCTCGGAGAATAAATTCTTCATCATCCATTTCCTTATCCAACGTATACCCTCTGTGCGCCTCATCAACAACAATACAATCGTAATCTCCGATACTTGGTGGCGTATCTGAATACGCAATACGCTGCACCATGCCTTGTACTGTGGCGAAATGTATTTTTGTATCTAATTCAGAGGCCTTATCTTCTAAATCTTGTAAATCATAAATTTGAGCAAAAGTTTGCAACCCTTCTATGTGAACTTCTTTAAAAGTATTTGAAGCTTGCTTACCTAACATACGTCTGTCTACTAAAAATAAAATACGCTTGAAGCTCCCAGACTTTATCAAACGATAACACATACCAACCATGGTTCGTGTTTTTCCGGTTCCTGTTGCCATTGCAAGTAAGGCACGCCTATCTTCTGTATTGGTTAATATCTTATGCTCTACAGCTTTAATAGCCTCTATCTGGTATTCTCTTAAACTTAAACCACTAGAGTCTGATAATAAATCGTAACCTGTTTTTTGAAGTTTTTCTTTACCCTCATTTTCGTCAAAATTTAACTTTTCAATTAAATCTCTTGGGGTAAACCAGCTGCGTAGAGGTCTTGCAATATTTTTTTGATTTCTACCATCCCAAAACCAAATTCCAGAGGCAGTTTTAAATTGCTCTAAAAAGGGTCTACCGTTTGATGAAAACATAAATGGAACTTTGTAGGTAGCACTATTAGCATGTTTTGGAAATGTAATATTATGATCATTCGTAACTAACTGACTGTATTGTTCTGCTTGTCCCAAATCACTCATTACATTTTTAAGATGCTTTTTAGCTTCAACGATACCAACAAGCTCAAGGTCGATAAATAAAGCATAATCTGCCCATTTAGTACCGCATCTCCATTCCGAAATCGCTATTTGTCTTCCTTTTTGAGGAAGCGTTTTCTTTGATTTATAATTTAAGGTTTGAGTATCGCACTCCCAGCCAGCATCTCGCAATTGCTTATCTATTCTGTCTCGTGTTTCTGTTTCTGTTTCTTCAGTTTTACGAACCAATCTCTTGGCTCTTTCTTTCCTTTCTTCTTTTTGCTGTTCTGAAACTGCTTGATAAGAAATTGCTTTTAACTTTAAGGCTTCTAATTCTTCTTTAGTGGTTTCGAGCTCTTCTTTTACTTTTTCTAAAAGATGTTTTGTATTGAAGTCTTTTGATGGCATTTTAAACTCTAAATCAATGTCCTCCTCTTCATACAACTCATAAAACCAAACACTGAGGAAGAAAGCTTGGCGTAACATAAATCTAGCTTCAGCGCCAGAAGCCTCTCCAGTATGGGAACCTTTATTGCCACTTTTTCGTAGTTTATGAAGAATATCTTTTATTTCACGAGGCACTATACTAGAATGATCCAGTGCTTTTAATCTTTCAAATTGACTAGATTCTTCAAAGTCATGAAAACCCTCAAAATTACCAAGCATTAGTGTAATTTGTTCAGAAAAAATACGAAGCTTCGTTAACGTCGTGCTTGGATCTTCATAGATATTTTTCTCTGCAAGAATGCCTAAACGGCATAAAGCTGGATATTCCTTTTCTAAAAATGTAAAATTTGATGAAACCATATAATAACTGATGCAATTTTTGAAACCTAAAATTAAAAAATTTCCTTACAATACTGAATGATATTTTTAAATTTAAGTCTTTAATTTATAGTTTGACTAAAAACTAACAACCCTTTTTTAACATCAAACAAAAGCTTGATATGCCTTTTCAATCTCTGGGTAATTAGCCATGTTTTATTTTTAAAGGGGTTATTAAACTTCTCCTTCATTGTAAAGTTCTCATATGTTAACTTTTTAATCGTTAAATCGTCTACTTTAAAGACTTCTTTACAATTGGGGCATTTTACAGTATTCTCTTTCATAACTTAATTTTATAATTGAACATGGCAAACATACCCGAAAGGAGTGTAATGGTATTACACATCTTAATTAAGTATAATATTCATTCATTTTTTGACTAATAGCGCTCATTTCATCAACCACCGAAGTTGGAGACAGCACTTCCACATCACTACCAAAGGACAGTAAAGTCTGATACATTTCATTGTTCGGCAATAAATTAATAATAATGGTTCTTTGCGTTGGATCTGATTTATCCAATCGCTGGCTCGCACCGTGAATTGGCTTGGTGGTAACATAGGGCATTCGATCTGACGAAAACCGCAATTTAATTTCTATGGGTTTCTTGTCGGC
>JAQWIO010000062.1 GCA_029248845.1 Polaribacter sp.
TTTTCAAATGGTTTTAGGATATGTAGTCGGGTATGCCATTATTGGCTTAGTGCTACTTCCACTTTATTATAAGCTGAATTTAACCTCAATTTACACCTATTTACAAAACAGGTTTGGTGAATACTCCTACAAAACTGGTGCTAGCTTCTTCTTGCTTTCTAGAACAATTGGAGCTGCTTTTAGATTATTTCTAGTGGCGAATGTATTGCAAATAATCGTCTTTGACGCATATGAAATTCCCTTCTGGCTAACAGTATCCATTACTATTTTATTAATCTGGTTATACACATTTAAAGGAGGAATTAAAACTATTGTTTGGACAGATACGCTACAAACACTTTTTATGTTAATAGCTGTTGGGGTATGTATCTTCACAATTTCTTACGAAATGCAAATCAATAATTTATTTTCATACCTAGGGAATAACGAATTGTCTAAAACCTTCTTTTTTGATGATGTAAATGCAAGTAATTATTTCTGGAAACAGTTTTTAGCAGGAGCATTTATTGCGGTTGTAATGACTGGTTTAGACCAAGATATGATGCAAAAAAACTTAACATGCAGAAACTTAAAAGATGCTCAAAAAAACATGTTTTGGTTTACCATTGTTTTGGTCATAGTAAACTTCTTCTTTTTAGCTTTAGGAGTTTTATTGACTGATTATGCACAACAAAACGGAATTGATGCTCACAAAGATCAATTATTTCCAATCATAGCAACTAAAGGAACTTTGGGGTTGGCAACAGCAATCTTTTTTCTATTAGGTTTAATTGCAGCGGCATATTCTAGTGCAGATTCCGCATTAACCTCTTTAACTACCTCTTTTAGTATTGATATTTTAGAAATTGATAAAAAGAAAGATAAAAAAGCACAGGAGAAAACGAGAAAGAAAATCCATATACTTTTCTCCTTCATATTAATGACAACTATTCTTATTTTTAAATATTTTATTGCAGATGCAAGTGTCATCGCAAAAATATTCACATTTGCAGGATACACATACGGACCTTTATTAGGTCTGTATGCTTTTGGAATGTTTACTAAACACAATGTAAACGATAAAATAGTCCCTATTATTTGCTTAATAGCTCCACTTCTTACTTTTGTAATTAGTCATTATTCTAACGAAAAATTAGGTTTTGACTTTGGTTTTTTTGTATTGGTTTTAAATGGTTTTTTAACTTTTATTGGATTATATTTGTTACAAGAACAACAACAATAATTAGGGGTTTGGTTTTGTACTAAAAAGTAAGTATCACTTATGCGACACCACTATTCCGTTTAAAAAATTAGAAATTCAATAGGAATTAGTAATATATTAGTTAAAGAAATGTCAAAAGACTTAAGTAATTACCGAAAATCTTATGAAAAGCAAGAACTTTTAGAAAGTAATTGCCCAAACAACCCATTAGAATTATTTAAACATTGGTTTTTAAACGCTGATGAATCTAAGAGTGTAGAGGAAACAAATGCGATGACAATTTCTACCATTGGAAAGGACGGATATCCAAAGAGTAGAATTGTATTATTAAAAAAATATTCTGAAGATGGTTTTATTTTTTATACAAATTATACATCAGAAAAAGGAAAAGCAATCGCGGCTAACAATCATATTTGTTTGTCTTTCTTTTGGCCGGCTTTAGAACAACAAATTATTATCAAAGGAAAAGCAGAATTTCTTCCAAAAGAGATCTCTGATGAATATTTTAAATCGAGACCTAAAGGAAGTAAATTAGGTGCTTGGGCATCAAATCAAAGCTCAGTAGTAATGTCAAGAGAAGAATTAGGTGCGAATTTAGAAAATTTTGAAAAAAAATTTAACGAAACTGAAATCCTAAGACCTAAACATTGGGGAGGATATATAGTAAAACCAATTTCTGTTGAGTTTTGGCAAGGAAGACCAAACAGAATGCATGACAGAATTAGATATTCTTTGGGACCAGATTTTTCTTGGAAAAGAGAAAGATTAGCGCCATAAATTTTTATATTTACCATTGAACAATTAAAATTGGATGAAAACTTTATATATCGTTAGACATGCAAAATCTTCTTGGGAATATTCTGGGATAAAAGATATAGACAGACCTTTAAAAAAAAGGGGTATAAAAGATGCGCATTTAATGTCTAAATTCTTGTTTAAAAAAATTAATCGACCAGATGTTTTTGTTTCCAGTAGTGCAAATAGAGCGCTTCATACGTCAGTCATTTTTTGTGAAAATTTTCAGTATCCTTTATCGAACCTTCAAATAAAAAAACAGTTATATAGCTTTAGTGATGGTTATTTAGTGAAAACCGTAAATGCATTAGATGACGGTTTTAACTCAGCAATTATTTTTAGTCACGATCATGGGATTAACACTTTTGTAAATAAGTTTGGAAGTACACCTATATCTCATGTATCTACTTGTGGTATTGTAGGTATTCAGTTCGATGAAAAACATTGGAAAAACATTAAAAAAGGGAAAACTTTCATGGTAGAGTTTCCTAAAAATCATAAATAGAATAGTTTGTTAGAAATTAAAAAATACGGTGCTATCGATATTGGTTCAAATGCTATTAGACTTCTTATATCTAATGTCATTGTCTCTGATGACAAAGAGCCTAAATTTAAAAAATCTTCATTAGTTCGTGTTCCAATTCGTTTAGGAGCAGATGCTTTTACTAGTGGAGTTATTAGTAAACAAAACGTCAAAAGAATGGTTGATGCCATAGAGGCTTTTAAATTATTAATGACCGTACATGGAGTTAAAACATATAAAGCTTGTGCAACTTCTGCAATGAGAGAAGCTAAAAACGGGATTGAAATTGTAGAAAAAATAAAGGTTCAGACAGGCGTTAAAATCGATATTATTGGAGGAAAAGAGGAAGCTGCTATTATTTCTTCTACAGACTTAAATCAATTAATAGAAGGAAATCATTCTTATTTGTATGTTGATGTTGGTGGTGGTAGTACAGAAATTACAATATTTACTCAAGGAAAAATAATTACTTCTAAATCCTTTAAAATAGGGACTGTTCGTTTGCTAAATAATAAAAAATCTATCAACAAAGAAATTTTTTCCAATGTAGAAAAATGGGTTAAAAAAAATACATCTGATTTAAAAAAAGTATCATTAATAGGTTCTGGAGGTAACATAAATAAATTATTTAAAATGTCTGGTAGAACTGAAGGCAAACCTATTTCATATATCTATTTGAATGCACAATACCAGTTTTTAAAACAAATGTCATTTGATGAAAGGGTGTCTGAACTGAGCCTAAACCCTGATAGAGCTGATGTAATTATACCTGCAACAAAAATTTATTTATCTACCATGAAATGGAGTGGAGCTAGAAAAATATATGTTCCTAAAATAGGCCTTTCTGATGGAATTATTAAAAGCTTATTTTATAATAAATTGTAAAATAACGGCTACTAATTACAAAAACTCTTACACCAAAATAAGTTATAAACGAATCAAATTTAGCGTCTTAGTGCGTTGTATTTTTCTAGTTTCAGTCTCTACAAATTCATCTACAAAATAAATTTCTTTAGGAATTTCAAATTTAGACAAACTTACATTTGTTGTATTAATGTTCTGAGGCTTTCCTTCAACAACTAAAATCAATTTTTCTCCCAATTTAGAATCAGAAATTCCAGCAACAAAAAAACGAGATGTTATAATTTTTGCTAGTTTTTCTTCTATTTTCTCTGGATGTAGTTTTACACCTCCAGAATTTATTACAGTATCAAACCGACCCATCCACTCGAATTGAGTATCTGATACTAAAGAGACAATATCATTGGTGAAAATAATTTTGTTTAAAACTTTTGGTGCATTTATCACTAAACAATCCCTTTGATCTTTATAAATATCTATATTAGGTAATACTTTATAATAAGAGTTTTCTGCTTGACTCGAATTTATTTTTTTAAAATTATTTAGCTTTTTAACGGCAATATGAGTTATTGTTTCAGTCATTCCATACGTTGCAAAAACATCACAAGTAGAATGTTGAATTTTCTGCTGTAATTTTGAAGAAACAACGCCTCCCCCAACAATTAAAGTCTTTATTAAATTCAAAGAATTAATTGAATATTCTAATTGCAATGGTACCATTGCCGAAAAATCATACTTTTTTTCAAGGTCTTTTAAGGGATGTATATCTGGATGGACAACATCTAAATGCCAACCTAAACTTAATGCTCTAATGAACATCATTTTACCTGCAATATAGTTTACTGACAAACATAATAATGCAGACGTATTTTCTTTTAAATCAAAATAGTTTCCCGTAGCACAAGCAGAATTTATCATGTGCTGTTTTTGCAACTTAATTTCTTTAGGAACCCCAGTAGAACCTGAAGTTTCTATGATCATAAAATCATCGTTAGAAAACCAACTTTGTAAAAAAAGATGAATTTCAGAGGACAAATCTAAAGCATAAATTAATAATTCTGTATTCGAAGAGAATGAAATCCCGTTTAATTTAAAATTTTTGTGAAGATGAGATCGTTTCATTTTTTTAAAATTCTGTCATTTTCGTCAAAAGTATCGGCTTGATAAATCTTTCCAGTCAGTTTCTCCACCCAATTATTCCATCCATATTTTTTTGAGAAAACAACTAAGAGTATAGGATATAAAACCAATACAGGAAAAAACATTTCCCATCCAACAGAGGGCTCTGAAATATCAACATAAAGGGCATCAGTCTGAAAAACTGTCCAATTTGTAGTAACAAAAAAAGCAGCTATAATATTATTAACAGCGTGTAAACCAAGAGTAAGCTCAGTTCCTTCATCCATCAGGGTAGTTATTCCGTAAAAGAGGCCTGTACCGATATAGAAAACCATAGACACAGGTCCTAATTTCTCAACTTCTGGGTTCGCTCCATGGAGTAAGCCAAAACAAGCAGAGGTTAGTAGTAATGGAAACCATCTGTTTTTAACTAAAATCCCCAAACCTTGCATAAAATATCCTCTAAATAAAAGCTCTTCAAAAGAGGTCTGAAGGGGTAAAAACAGAAAAGAAACTAGTATCAACGTAAAAAAAGGAATCGGATTAAAGTTCCAAACATAATTTTCAGGCGATAAAAAAATTTCGAGAATAATTACTAGTAGAGCAATAATTCCCCAAGAAATAAAACCAAACCAAAATCGTTTAAAATCAACTGACTTTCTGCTAGTAACCAATGATGTAAAAGTTCTCTTATGTATAAATTTAACACCTAAAATAAGTGCAATTAAACCAAATATAAAAGTAAGAAGCATTAAAAAAAGAAAGAGATTTTTGTCTATTCCTAAAGTCATAAAGTTATCTTTAATAACTGCCTCTAATTCAGTCATATTAGCAGAATACCTGATCGCAACTCCTAATAGAGGTAGTATGCCTATAAACTGCCAGCCAATAAAAATTAATACTATTGTAAAAACCCAATAGTACCATTCGTTATTTCCTTTGTACGCCTGCTGTATGTAATTCATATTTATATATTAAATTTCCAGGATTTTTCTGGATGATATTTTAGAGTTCCATTCTTTATCGCAAGTGGACTTACAAAATTATTCGAAAATAAACCACCGGTACCTAATCCTTGTGGTAAACTACTATTTAGAGTATGGGTAAACTGCGCAATTGCATTTAAACCAATATTACTCTCTAATGCTGAAGTTATCCACCACCCACAATTATTTTGTTGTGCCAATTGAATCCATTCTGTGCTTCCCTGAAAACCACCAACTAAACTTGGTTTTAAAATGATATACTGGGGGTTTATTGTTGCCAATAATTTCTTTTTTTCTTGTAAAGAAAATACGCCAATTAATTCTTCATCTAAAGCAATAGGTAAAGGCGATTTTAAACACAATGTTGCCATTTCTTGAACTTGACCTTGCATGATTGGTTGTTCGATAGAATGGATCTCTAATTCTGATAATTTTTTTAATTTCTCTAGAGCATTCTTTGGATTAAAAGCTCCATTCGCGTCTGCTCTTAATTCGATTTCCTGAGATGAAAATTCATTTCTAATAGTTCTTAACAACTCAATTTCTGCCTCAAAGTCTATCGCTCCAATTTTCATTTTGATACATGAAAAACCAGTTTCTATTTTATCTTTAATTTGATTTTTCATGAACTCCTTATCCCCCATCCAAACTAGACCGTTTATTGGAATTACTTTTTTCCCCTCTGTAAACAAGGAAGGAAACAATTCAAATGGGGTTTCGCTTCTAAGAGACAAAAAAGCTTGCTCTATACCAAATTGTATAGAAGGAAAGTTACAAAGTTCTTTTAATAAAAAGTCCAAACCTCTTGAAATATTTGCACAAACCCACATGAGTTTATTTTCATAATTATAAACGTCATCTATACTTAAGCCTCTAAATAATCCCGTCTCTCCAATTCCGAGTTTACCGTTTTCTTCTAAAATAAAAAACCAAGTTTCTTTTGTCTTTAGGATTCCGCGTGATGTTCCACTTGGATTTTTAAAATTTAGGAGGTATTTTTTATAAGTAGCTTTGATCAACTTTTTGGTTCTTTTTTTTCAATAAGTTCTTTAAAATTATTCAAATATGCTTGGTCTTGCTCTTGAAGTGTACCTTTGAAATATGGATACAAACAAGCCATTATATAAGATTCACTTTGAAAACTTGTGTTTAGAGTGATCATGGTAACTCCTTTTTGTTCTTTAAAAAGGTAGTCATTTCTCTTTAACATATTTTCTGCATCAAAGAATAAGGTAACTTTTTCATTTTTTACATAGGCTAAAATTTTTTCTGTCATTGTAATTTCTTGCCCATGATTATCAACAATAACTTTATAAATACTTCCAATCTTTCCAGGGTTCTCTTTAACTACTTCAATAGAATTTAGCTCTGGAATCCAATATTTTCTATTTTCTAAATTATTAAACGAATAAAAAACTTCATCAATAGATTCGTTTACGAAAACTTGTGAGCTATAATTTGTTTCTTTTATCAGTAGGCCTGTAAGAAAAAAAACAAAAACAAGAGCTGAGATAATTCCTAAAATTATTTTAATAATTTTCATACTTATATTTTAAAATATTTGTGAAATTCCAAAAAGAACAGCAAATAAAAATGTACTTAGAGCAACTTTTTTTAGTTCTATATCTAAATCTGCAGAAACCACATTTTGTGCCACTGTTTTAATATTTTTAATTAACGGAATAAAAGCAACTAAAAAAATAAGTTGATACAGGGATTTAAAATCTAAAAAAACATAAATTAAAGCAGAGAATAAAGCTCCTAAAATTAGAAAATAATGATACTTTTTTGCCTTTTGTTTTCCTAATTTAACGACGAACGTATTTTTGTTGTTGTTTTTATCTTCCTCTCTATCTCTTAAATTATTCAAATTTAAGACAGCAGTGCTTAACATACCTATAGAAATTGCAGGTAAAAATATTTTTAAATTAATTTCTTTCGTATATAAAAAATAACTTCCCATAACACTTAATAATCCAAAGAATAGAAATACAAAAACATCTCCAAAACCATTATAACCATATGCTGAATTGCCAACAGTATATTTGATAGCTGCAGCAACTGAGGCAATTCCTAATCCAAAAAATAGAATAGAATATTTAAAATTTTCTCTTCCAAAAGAAACATAAATAAGTAACAAAGCGAATAGTAAAGTTATCATTGTAGTGACTACCATGGCAGACTTCATTTGACTTGGAGTTATTGCTCCAGATGAAACCATTCTTTCTTCTCCAATTCTATTTTTATCTGAGCCTTTTATACCGTCTCCATAATCATTTGCAAAGTTAGACAACACCTGAAAACCTATTGTTGTTAAAATTGCTAACCAAAAAGTACTGGATAATAATACAGAAGAAGTATCACTCAATTCAGAATAATTATAAATCACTTGATTTCCTAAAATACTTCCAACAATAATTCCTGAAACGGACAAAGGTAGAGTTCTTAAACGGGCTGCTTTTATGAAATTATGAATCATCATTTTAAAAAAGTCTTGACTATTTTTTAATGAATTAAACTGTATTTTATAGATGATTTGCTTCAGCAATTAATTCTGCAATATCTTTAACCAAAACCTCAGCTTCTTTCTCTATAAATTTAATACCATCTGTCATCATTGTATTGCAATAAGGACATCCAGTAGCTATGATATCTGGATTGGTTTCTAGAGCATCTTCTGTTCTTAAAACATTAATTTCTTTAGTCCCCTTTTCAGCATCTTTAAACATTTGTGCTCCACCAGCTCCACAGCACAAAGCCGAAGATTTGTTCCGTTTCATTTCTTTTAAATTAACACCCAATCTCCTTATTAAATTTCTTGGAGATTCATATACATCATTGGCCCTTCCCAAATAGCAAGGGTCATGAAAGGTGATTTTTTTACCTTTTAGAGTAGTATCATTAATTTTTAAACGACCTTCAGAAATTAAATTTTGTATGAATTGTGTATGATGAAAAACTTCATAATTACCTCCTAAGCTGGGATATTCATTTTTTAATGTATTAAATGAATGAGGGTCACAGGTAACAATTTTCTTAACATTATATCCATTTAAAACTTCTATATTCATCATTGCTTGCATTTGAAACAAGAACTCATTACCTGCTCTTTTTGCAGTATCTCCTGTTGAAGATTCTTCCGTTCCTAAAACCGCGAAATCAACATTAGCTTGATGTAATATTTTCACAAATGCTCGAGAAATTTTTTTTGCTCTTTCATCATAACTACCTGCTGCGCCAACCCAAAACAATACTTCTGGTTGTTTTTCTTGAGCAATCATATCTGCCATCGTAGGTACGTTCATAATTTAATTCTTTAATTGTTGAAACGATAATTAATAATAAGTAGAAAAATAATTATTCTTCATTTACCCAATTTAATCTATCTTGTTGATTGAATTGCCAGGGAGCGCCGTTATTTTCAATATTGGTCATCATCATATTTAATTCTTGTGGAGCAGCACTCTCTTCCATTACTAAATATCTTCTCATATCTGTAATGATAGACAACGGATCTATATTTACAGGGCATTCTTCAACACAGGCATTACAACTTGTGCAAGCCCATAATTCTTCGGGTGAAATATAATCGTTTAATAACTGCTTTCCATCATCAATAAAAACTCCTTTGTTCGCATCTAAATTCCTACCCACTTCCTCTATTCGATCACGGGTATCCATCATTATTTTTCTTGGAGACAATTCTTTACCCGTTAAGTTGGCCGGGCATGCAGATGTACACCTTCCACATTCTGTACAAGTGTATGCATTTAAAAGTTGCACCCAATTTAAATCTGCAACATCAGAAGCTCCAAATTTTTCAGGAACAGTTTCTTCAGCACCCTCAGGTGGAGTTGCGTAAGGATCTGCATCTTGGCCCATCATTATTTTAACTTCCTTTGTAACGGATTCTAAATTATTGAATTTTCCTTTCAGCTCTAAGTTTGCAAAATAAGTGTTTGGAAATGCTAACAAAATATGTAAATGTTTTGAATAGAATAAGTAATTTAAAAAAAATAAAATTCCTAAAATATGAGACCACCACGCACTTCTTTCTATAATATGAATTAAATCTGATGAAAAACCATCAAAAAAAGGAACAAAAAATTGACTAATAGGGTTTCCGATTCCAGCTTGTTGAAATGGGATATCTGTGGCATTCATTACCACAAATAAAGACATTAAAATCATCTCAAAATAAAGAATATTATTAGCGTCAGTTTTAGGCCATCCTTTCATTTCTTTACTAAAAAAACGTTTGATATTTGATATATTTCTTCGAAACCAAAAAATAACAATAGCAACAAAAACAAGAGCTGCTAAAATCTCGAATGTACCAATTAGAAAACCATAAAAACCGTTGCCTAAATATCCTTTAAATACTCTATGAGTTCCAAATAAACCATCTATAATAATTTCTAAAACTTCAATGTTTATAATAATAAAACCAAGATAGACAATAATATGTAAGAAGCCAGACAAGGGTCTTTTTACCATTTTTGATTGCCCAATAGCAATCATCATCATATTTTTTAATCTTTCAGATCTTTTATCTTTTCTGAAAATATCTTTACCAAATTTTATATTTCTATATAACTTGCGAATATTCATTGCAAAAAAACCGAGCCCTATCAATAGTGCTAATGCAAAAAATATATTTGGTAAATATTGCATATTTAGAGTTTTATAAAATTGGTTATTCGTTAAGTTCTGTATTTTCTAATTGTTTATCTTTTTCAGGTATGTAAGGTTTTGCTTTTTTGCCAAACAATGAAAAATGTACAAACCTTTTAGGATTTAACTTCATTTCCCTGAGTAAATCTTCTAGTTCTTTAGACATTGCAGCAATATTATTATACAATTCGTCATCACTTACTAATTTCCCTATGGTTCCTTTTCCAGAATAAATTCCATCTAACATTAAATTAACAGAATTAACGGTTACTTCAGCATTTCTTATGATCCTACCAATATTTGCATTGACTAAAGTATCTGAAACTTTAGAAAAATTATCTGTAATTATTTTTGTATTTTTTATACTTTCTTTCAAATCTAACGATGTAGAATCTATCATTGTATTTACAGATAGCACCGTTTTCTTTACCTCTAACAAAGTAGATTCAATATTTTTAACAGAATTTTTTAAACTTTTTTGTGTTTCTAAATCTAAAACAGCATTCAGATTTTTAAACAAAGAATCAGCACTCACGATTACGTGTTCTAATTTTGTTTGAAGTGGATCTAAACGCTCGCCAATAGTTGTAAATAAACTTGATTCGATTTCTCCTTTCAAAGTATCACCAGAAACTGCATTTTCTGAATCGTAATCAGGAATAATTGCTAAATTAGATGCGCTTAAAGGGTTTGGTGAATATATTTTTACAATACTATTTTTAGAAAACATAAAATCCTTTTCAACAGAAAAACGAACTATTAGTTCTCCTCTCTTATCTGGCTTTTTATTGAAACTTATCTTATCAATTTTACCAACTTTCAATCCATTTATAGTAACAAAGCTAGATTTTGTAAGCCCGGCAATGTTGGAGTATTCAACATTAAAGTAACGAGTATTAGTATCAAATAAATTTTGTCCTTTCAAAAAGGAGTATCCCCATATAAATATGGTTGTTATAATGATCGCTATGATTCCTGTTTTTAATTCTTTAGACATGAATTTTATTTTAATAACAAAATTACTAATTTTTTGTTTGAGACCACCAAAACTATTTGATTTTAACAGCCTCTTGAACAGATATTTTCTCACCATCCTTAAAAGCTACAATAAAAGCAGAAGTATATCCTTTAGATTTTGCGGTTTTTAAGGATTTTTTTACTTGTTTGTAGTCTGCTGAATTTCCATAATAATATTTATAAAATTTTCCAACAGAAACCCTCTGGACATTTTTCAACCCCTTAAAATTAAATGACTTAGTTGCTATTTTGTTTTTCCCAGATGCAATTTGAATTTTAAATTGAACAGAATGAACCGCTTTTATTGTAATATCAGTATTAGATATAACGTTTAATTTTAAATTGTGAATGTATTTTAACACTGCCTCTGAAATAGCCCCCGCCATTTGATCTTGTCCCTTTTTAGAATTAAGGTACCTTCCTT
>JAQWIO010000139.1 GCA_029248845.1 Polaribacter sp.
TAGTTTTGCTAAGATAGAAAAAAGTGATTGGTTGTTCATTTTTAGTTGTTAGGGAATTATCCACAAATTATGAGAAAACTTAGAAATAACGAGTTAGGAAGAATTACAGTAGAGGAGTACAAATCGATTCAAAAAACACCCCTAATAGTCGTTCTAGATAATATTCGAAGTTTAAATAATATTGGTGCTGTTTTTAGAACATCGGATGCTTTTTTAATTGAAAAAATATACCTCTGTGGTATTTGCGCAACTCCTCCTAATAGAGACATCCATAAAACAGCTTTGGGGGCAACGGCCTCTGTGGATTGGGAATATGTGGAAGATACTTTAACTTTAGTTGAAAAACTAAAAAAAGAAAAGGTGAAAGTTTTAGCCATTGAACAAGTAGAAAATAGCACAAAATTGAATGCTTTTTTTCCTGAAAAAAATCAGAAATATGCCATTGTAATGGGCAACGAAGTAAAAGGAGTGCAAGACGAGGTTGTAGATGCTGCTGATTTGTGCATAGAAATTCCTCAATTAGGCACCAAACATTCACTAAACATATCGGTGACTACCGGAGTTGTTTTATGGGATTTGTTTCAAAAAATAAACTCATAAGTATGAAGCATTATTTTTATTACAGTTTTTGATTTTTTTTAAAGGATCGAAATTTGGTAGGAATTTTTCAGAAACCAGGAATTTTTATTTAAAAAAAGGAGGGTGTTTTAGCCCTGATTGAACGGTTTGTTTGAGCTCTTTGAGGAACGAAAAAGCGAGTAGTGAAAGCAGGAAAAAGCTTCTAAAATTAAATCCCTAGAATTAATCGGGCGATCATAAAGTAAATTAAAATTCCAAAAATATCATTACTAGTTGTGATAAATGGGCCGGTAGCAATTGCTGGGTCAATACCTCTTTTATTTAAAAAAAGGGGTACAAAAGTTCCAATCAATCCGGCAACGATAATTACAATAACCAAAGAAACTGAAATAGCCAAAGCGGTTTTTAAGTCTCCTTTAAAAACCCAGATAAAAATAAAAAGGAATACTGCCAACACAAGACCATTTAAAGCCGCTAGTAACATTTCTTTAATAAGTCTACTATTGATACTTCCTTTAACATCATCATTTGCCAAGCCCTGTACAATAATAGCAGAAGATTGCACACCAACATTTCCTGCCATTGCTGCAATAAGTGGGGTAAAGAAAAATAAGACAAACGCTTCTCCTTTAAAGGCTTCATCAAAGCCTTCCATTATTAAAAAAGCACCAATCCCACCAATTAATCCTAAAAATAACCAGGGCAATCTTGCTTTTGTGAGTTCTATAATACTATCGTCAGAATCTACGTCTTGAGTTAAACCTGCGGCTAATTGGTAATCTTTATCTGCTTCTTCTTTTAAAACATCAACAATATCATCAATGGTAATTCTTCCTAATAAAACATTATTGTTGTCAACTACAGGAATTGCCTCTAAATCGTATTTTGCCATAATTTTCGCAACTTCATCATCCTCTTCATTTACATTTACAGAATCTACTTTATCGATATAAATTTCTGAAATTTTTTGTTCGTTTTTAGCAACAATTAAATCTTTTAAGGAAAGTCTTCCAACGAGTTTTTCTTCTTTGTTTACTACGTAAATAGAATGAACCCGAGTAACCTCCTTTGCTTGTGCTCTAATTTTTCTTAAGCAACCAGCAACCGTCCAAGTTTCATAGACTTTTACCAATTCTTTTGCCATTAAAGAACCTGCTGAGTCCTCTTCATAAGAAAGGAGCTCTTTAATATCTGCGGCTAATTCATCATCCTCTAGTGCAGAAATTACACGTTCTTGACGTTCTTCAGAAAGTTCCCCAATAATATCGGCAGCATCATCAGAGTCCATTTCTTCAACCTCTTCTGCAATTTCTTTTGCGGATAAATTTTTTAAAATTTTCTCACGAATATCCTCATCTAATTCCATGAGAATTTCAGACGTTTTCTCACTATCTAAAAGCTTAATAATATAGATAGCTTCATCAAAGCTTACTTCTTCAAGAACTTCTGCAATATCTGCATAATGAACCTTTAAAAACAAATTTTTAATTTCAGATTCGTTGCCGTTGTTAACAAAGTCAACAAGTTTTTCTATAAAATTAGTAGTAATTTCAAATGCCATTTGACGCTATTTTTTGGGTCAGTGAAATAAACTCTTGTACCGATAATTGTTCAGGTCTTTTCGCAAATATAGGTTCTTCTTTTAAACAATCCGAAAGATTGAAAGATTTTAAGCTTGAGCGAAGCATTTTTCTTCGTTGATTAAATGCTGTTTTGACAACTCTGAAGAATAATTTTTCATCAACAGGGAGCGAAAAATCTTTTTTCCGTATCAATCTAATCACTCCGGAATCTACTTTTGGGGGTGGGTTGAATACTGATGGAGGTACTGTAAATAAATATTCCACATCAAAAAAAGCCTGTGTTAGTACAGAGAGAATTCCGTAAATTTTACTTCCTTTTTTTTCTGCAATCCTCATCGCCACTTCTTTTTGAAACATACCAGCAAATTCAGGCACATACGTCCTGTTTTCAATTGCTTTAAAAACAATTTGAGTAGAAATATTATAAGGGAAGTTGCCAATAATCGCAACTTGTTTTTGATTAAAAATCTCTTGAATTTGTTTCTTTAAAAAATCGCCTTCAATAATGTCAAATTTTTCTTTAGAAGTATTTAAGCTGAGGTGTTCTATTGGAAAAACATCTTTCAGGTATGCAACAGATTCTCGGTCTAATTCTAGGACCGTAATTTTTGATTTTTTTTGTAATAAGTACTTTGTTAAAACCCCCATTCCTGGGCCTATTTCCAAGACATCAGTATACCCGTTTTCTGTCAATGCATTTGCAATATTTTTTGCGATACTCTCATCAGTTAAAAAATGTTGTCCTAAATGTTTTTTTGCTTTTACAGACATCTTTAGTTGCTCGTTTTTAGAGGATAAAATTCTTTTATTAACTTTAATTCTGTTCTAAAAGTTAACATTTTATCACCGAATTTTTGAAGACCATCTGCCCGGAGTTTTTCTGCTTCATATTTATAATAATGATCTAAATCTTCTTTTGTTTTTGCTGAATACTGAACTGAATAGGTTTTTCCTCCCATTTCCTCTTCGACCAAAACTTCTGTAAGTTTTGCAGTTGTAAACCTTCCTGTATTTAACACAGCGATAATATGTGTTTTCATCCAACCGAACCATTCATCATGAATGCTGTTGTCAATATTTATAGTTACGTTGTATATATACATTTTAAGAATTGAGAGTTTTTGTACTGTTTTATATTCTGCGTTTTAAAGTGTATCGCCTCTAATTATTCGATATTTTTTTCTTGCTTCTACCAAATAAATACTAGAAGAATAATCAAAAATAATCTTTTGATAGTATTCTGACGCTTTTTCAGGTTTTTTTAAATAATTATTGAACAATTCTGCCAATTCATAATAGGCATCATCAATTAAAATACCCTCAGGGTTTAGTGCGATAACTTTTTTGAAGTTTGTAATTGCAGCCTCAAATTCATTTAGTTTTATAAATAGTTTTGCTTGTTTTAAAAGGGCTTCATCTTCAATTGGTTGTCCTTTATAACGTTTGCTTATCACGCTTAAAGTATCTATGGCCTCTTGTGTTTTATTTTGAAAGTCTAATACTACAGCTTTTGAATATTGTGATAAGCCAGAAGGAATACCATCTACAGGTTCATTATCTGTAATCATTAAATATAAGGCCACGGCGTCATTGGCAATACGTTGAGAAGTAGAACTTTTAAGGACCTTTAGTTGCGTTTTGGCCCAGGTGAAATCACCTTTAAAATAACTCGTTTGTGCTACTTTGAATCGGGCCAATTGTGCGAGTTCATGATTTTTTAACTGCGTTTGAATTTGAGAAAAATAGCGCAATGCTTTGTTAAATTTTCCAGTAAATACGAAAATATCACCTAACTTTAGTTTTATTCTTGCCTTTTGAAATTTTGAGTTTGAAAAGGCAAATGCATTTTCTAAAACTTTTTTTGCTTCTTCTGGTGTATTTTGTGAGAAGGTTAAAAAGTCAGCATATGTAATTTGTAATTTTACAGTATTCGCTTTTTTGCCAAACCTTTTAAATAATGACTGAAATAAAGCTTCAGTTTCAGAATTATGAGTGGCAACAGCAATTTTTGTGATGTATGAATAGGCGTCAATTATTTCTTCATTTAAGGAAGATTTTTGAGTGACAAAATAAAAACAATCTTTTGCAGAAGTATAGTTTTTATTTTCAAAAGCAATTTTTCCTAAATCAAAAATAGCAGATAAGTCTGATGCGCTTCTTTGATACAGTGCTTTCTCTTGAGTCAGTGCTTTTTCATATTCTTTTTGTTGAATAAACAGCCAACTTAACAGGGCGTTCCAAACATTTTTTGGTTGGCTTGCAGATTTTCTTAGCAGTGTTTTTTTAAATATGATATTGGCTTTGTTTTCAGAGTCATCAGTAATATAT
>JAQWIO010000005.1 GCA_029248845.1 Polaribacter sp.
TATTACTTAATTTTCAAAAAAACTAAATACATTTCCACCATATCGTTTATCATAACTATGATTTTCATGATTAGATAAGTCTGTATGTTTAGAATGTTCAATTATTAAAACTCCATCAACATTGAGTAATTTTTTTGTAAAAACAATATCTACAATTTTCAAAAATTGTTCTACTTTAAAATCATATGGAGGATCTGCAAAAATTACGTCTGTTTGTAAAGAAGTATTTTCTAAAAATTTGTAAACATCGCTTTTAAAGGTATTGACAGGTAAATCTAATTCTTTGGAAGTATTAGAAATGTATTTTATACAACCAGAGTGAGCATCGATTGCATAGATTGTTTTGGTGCCTCTAGATGCAAATTCGTAACTAATATTTCCTGTGCCAGAAAACAAATCTATTACAGATATAGTATCAAAATAATAGGTGTTATTTAAGATGTTAAATAATGATTCTTTGGCCATGTCTGTAGTTGGTCGAACAGGTAAATTTTTAGGTGCTTTTAACCGCCTACTTTTGTACTTTCCAGAAATTATTCTCATGAACCTAAAAGTATATAGTTTGAATGTTTAGAGCAATTCAGTTGTTTAAAAATAGGATTATTACTTTCTAAAAATAAAACATTCCTAATGTATTGATAAGTTATAGTATAAAGTTCAGATTCTAACTCAATATCTCCTGTAAAATATAGTTGTATTTCTTCTACATCTAATTTTAATTGTTCAAACGTAAATAAGATATAGTAAATAAAGTCTTCTTTAGTTTCAAAAGAAAAAGAATTTGAAAAATATAATTGTTTATTTTGTATGACGACAATGTCAAAAATTTCTGAAGAAACATTTACATAGACCACTTTTTTATCAGAATTATTGATGGAAATTAATTTTTCAATAAAAATAGTAAGATGGTGTCTGTATTCAAATTCTCCAAAATTTTGAAAAAGAAAATTGTTAATATTTACGTAAGGTATGTATACATTTTTTGCTTTTATACCTTGTATGTTGTCAAAAGTAATGTAGTCTGAAGTTAGTGTTTTAATATTAAAATTAAGATATTCTGAAAGTTTGTCTTTAGAAAAGTATGTATTTGGAACGAGACAGGATAGATTATTTTGATGAATTACTAATACTGAAGAAAAATCTTTTAGTAAATAAGAATCTGTTTTAAATAGTTCTTCAATTTTTTTTAATAAACTTTCTGGGGTTATTTTTTTATCTTTAAAAAGATACTCAGAAAAGTAAAGGATTTCTTCTGAAGTATCGTCAGTTATGCAAAAAGAAAATCCATCCAAATTAAATTGGATGGATAATTTAGTATCTTTTGTATCTATCAAAGTGATAGTATTACTTTTTTTTATCACGTTCTTGTTTATCATAAGATGGTGGCCAATTACCACCAGTTGAAACTTCCTCTAAAGAACCAACAGAAACAAACTCTCCTTTAATTTGATCAGTAGCATTGGCTTCTAGTTCTTGCTTTATAAGAGATTTACTCATTCCTTTTAAAATATCTATTTTCTCCGTTTTTACATAAAATGTTGGTACTATTAAGCCTTGAACTTTTTCTACAGTACTTATAACAATATCAAATTCTTTTCCTTCAACACCAGGGACTTTAAACATATTTTTATAATCTCTACCTTCAAAGTATTTTAAAACAGGCTCATATCCAATAGTGTCTTTTTTTCTTTTGGTTACGTCATCGATAATTCCTCCCCCTTTATTAACCTTTATTATAGTGTCTTTTGTTTCAGTTAATGCAAGTTGAGCTGAATCTATAAACTGTATTAAACCAGCTTTATCATTTGTGTATTTTCCTGTTACTTCAAAATGCTTTACTTCTGCATCTCTAATTATTTTTAGGCTTTTAACAACTTTAGCAAATTTTGCAACTTTTTTCTTGTTGAAGTTAATAGGCTCCATGATACCATTATAAATCTTAAAAACTAAAAAAACTGTTAAAAGTAAAAGCAATGAAGATGCTATCCATCTATATTTTAATGGTAAATATTTAACTATAACAATAGCTAAAAGTACTGCAACTAAAACCGCTGCTAAAATCATTCCTAGTAATCCCATTTTTATTATATTTTATATAGTATTACAGCAAATCTACAATTTTTTTTTAATGATAAAAACTTTTATTTACAAATCAATGTATCTTTGTTGTATTAAATTTTTTATGATAAAAATTACCACTGAATTTTACGCAGAATTAGTAAAAAAGTTTCAATATTTACCCACTTTAAAACAAAACAAACTTTTGGGGTTATTGAGTGACTTTACGTTTGGTGAGGATAAAGATGATTTATTTTTACTCAAAGGATATGCAGGAACTGGTAAAACAACAATCATTAGTGCTTTTGTAAATAGTTTAAGTTTAACGGGTAAAAAATCAGTTTTGTTGGCACCTACAGGAAGAGCTGCAAAAGTAATTTCTGTATATTCAAAAAGACCCGCCTTTACAATTCATAAAAAAATATATTTTCCAAAGAAACAATCTAACGGTTCTGTAGACTTTGTTTTACAAACAAATAAGCATAGAAATACAATTTTTATAATTGACGAAGCCTCTATGATTTCTGATGGTAGACAAAACCAAAAATTGTTCGAATCTGGCTCTTTATTGGAAGATTTAATAAGATATGTTTACTCTGGTTATCATTGCAAATTAATATTCATTGGAGATACTGCACAGTTGCCACCTGTGAAATTATCGATTAGTCCTGCTTTAGAGCAATCAACCTTGATGTATGAGTATCAAAAAAATGTAACAGAAATTGAGTTAGATGAAGTTATGCGTCAACATGAAAATTCAGGGATACTAGCAAATGCAACTTTCTTGAGACTGATGATTCAAAATGATGCAATTAATTTTCAATTTGAAGTTAATTTCCCCGATATAATAAGGCTAATTGATGGTTATGATATTGAAGATGCTCTGGTAACTGCTTATGAAAAAGATGGAGTAGAAGATACCGCCTTTATTGTTCGCTCTAATAAAAGAGCAAACCAATATAATCAACAAATTCGTTTGAATATCCGGGGTCAAGAAAACGAAATCTCTGCGGGTGATTACGTTATGATTGTAAAAAATAATTATTTTTGGTTAAAAGAAAATTCTGTTGCAGGCTTTATTGCAAACGGTGATATTTGTGAGATATTAAAGATTTTTTCAATCAAAGAATTGTATGGTTTTAAATTTGCTGAAGTTGAAGTTAGGATGATTGATTACCCTGACATGCAATCTTTCGAAACAGTATTGTTGTTAGATACTTTAACAAGTGAAACTTCCTCTTTAACATACGAAGAGTCCAATAAATTATATCAAGCTGTTAAGGAAGATTATATCCATGAAAAATCTAAATATAAGCAGTTTCTAGCAATAAAAAACAATGTGTTTTTTAATGCATTGCAAGTCAAATTTTCCTATTCTATGACTTGTCACAAATCTCAAGGAGGACAATGGAAAACAGTATTTATAGAACAACCATATTTACCGGAAGGGGTGTCTAAAGAATATTTTAGATGGTTATATACAGCAGTCACTAGAGCTCAACAAAAGTTGTATTTAATTGGTTTTAAAGATGATTTTTTTAAGGATTAACGCAACAAGTAGTTAATTGTAATTCGTCCATATTGTTCGCCATAATTATATATTAACCCTTTCGATTTTTTAGAGTTATAGATAAAACTGTATCCAAAATTTAAACGATTAACAGTAAATTTTAATCCAACTTCAATGTCTAAAATAAGTGGTATTATTTTTTTAGTTATTGGGCTTGTCTTATTAAGAAAACTGCCCTGTAAAGTAGCGTCATAAAAGACATAATTCAACATCGATTTTACATATAAGAACGATTCCGTCTCTCTAAAGTAATTCGAATGTTTATTATTTAAATTTGTATTAAAAGATACAGTATTTGTTAATTTTTGCAGAGGTATAAACCCAATTCTTGTATAAAACCCTGAAGAAGTATTTGTGATAACCGAACCTAAATTTAGAGAATTAATCCAAGAAATATCAAAATATTTTTTTTTACTATTTACAACGGTTTTTGAATAATTGGTATTAAAATTCAATCCAAATGCATTTTTTATTTGATATTTCCAGCCAGTAGCTTTTTTAAAACCATAAATGTTATGAATAAACTCTTGTAGTTCTCTAGCAAAAGAATTTGAACCGATGACACCAACTTGTAGTGAAGTTTTTAGTATTTGGTTGTTTTTGAAGGCTCGATTAACTCCAAACCCTATATATAAATATCCTGCAAAAGGTCTGTCGTGTTCCATCGGACTATATACGATAGATTTAAAAGGGGTATACATTTTATGGGCAATTTGCCATTCAAAAATACGTTTATCTAAAAGATTATTTTTACTATTTAAAAGCTGTCTGTATGTTAAAAAAACACCACTAGTATAATAGTGGTCTTTAAATGAAGAGATATAAAAATCGTTGTCGGTTACTAGACTAATTTCACGAGAAAATTTTTCTTGAGAGCTTGTAATTAAAAAATCAAACAAAAAAAGAATAAATATGAAGTATTTCATTGCTAACAAATATAATAGAACTTATTTAAAATGCTCTTTTTATTGTGGGTTTCTAAAAAAAAGTAGCTATTTTTAGACCAAGTAAATAGAAGTGATGGAGATTAAAAAAGGATTAAGTTCAGAAGACTTTCAGAAAGTAAATAATATCAAAGAATTAATAGCACTTATTGAAGAGAAAAGCGAAGATAGTAACAAGGTAAAGAAAATAATTTTATATGATGAAGAATTAAGGTTACTTCAAATAGAGCTCGTTAAATTACAGCGATGGATCTCTAAGAATAACAAACGTGTTGCGATTATTTTTGAAGGTAGAGATGCAGCTGGAAAAGGAGGTAATATCCGAAGATTTATGGAGCATTTAAACCCTCGATCTAGTAGGTTAGTCGCATTAAATAAACCCACAGAAATTGAAAAAGGTCAATGGTATTTTCAACGTTATATTAAAGAATTACCAAATCCTGGTGAAATTGTTTTTTTTGATAGAAGTTGGTATAATAGAGCAGTTGTAGAACCAGTCATGGGTTTTTGTAAAGAGCATCAGTATAAAGAATTTTTATTACAAGTTCCTGAATTTGAACACATGATGTACGAGGATGGTGTGGTCATTATAAAATTTTGGCTTTCCATAACAAAGGACGAACAATTAAAACGATTTGAAGGAAGAAAAGAGAACCCATTAAAAAGATGGAAATTTAGTCCAGTAGACAAAAAAGGACAAATTTTATGGAATAAATATACTCATTACAAAGAAGAAATGTTTTCTAAGACACACACTTCATATAGTCCTTGGATGATTATAAAAACAAATGATAAAAAAGCGGCAAGATTAGAAGCAATTAGGCATGTGCTATCTCATTTTAATTACGATGGAAAAGCAACTGCAAAAACACTCTTAAATCCAGATCCAAATGTTGTAATGCGTTACTTTAGATCGAACACTTAAATAGAATAAATTTATAATGAAAATAGTACCTAAAGATTTAAAAAAGCTTAATTCTAAAAAAGGATTGTTAGCACTTTTATCAAAAGATCCCTTAAATATCGAAAGGGCATTGAGATATGTTGATTATCAGAAAAAGTTAGAAAAACTTCAAGTGGAGCTTATTAGATTACAAACTTGGGCAATTCACAAGGAGGAACGTATAATTGTTATTTTTGAAGGAAGAGACGCCGCAGGTAAAGGAGGAGCAATAAGAAGGTTAACAGAGCGGATTAATCCACGTCATATGAGAATTGTAGCATTGTCAAAACCAACTAAAGATGAACGTTCTCAGTGGTATTTTCAGAGATATATTGAACAGCTACCTAAAGCAGGAGAAATTGTTTTTTTTGATAGAAGTTGGTACAATAGAGCAGTAATAGAACCTGTAAACGGATTTTGTACTCTAGACGAATATGAAGTCTTTATGAATCAAGTTAATGATTTTGAAAGAATGATTTTACAATCCGGAATTCATGTTGTTAAAATTTACATGTCTATCTCTAAAAAAGAACAATCCAAACGTTTTGCAGACATCAAAAGTGATCCATTGAAACAATGGAAAATGACAAAATTAGACGAAAAGGCTCAAGACCTTTGGGATGATTATACAGAGTATAAAAATGCGATGTTTAAAAGAACAAATACAAAAATTTCTCCTTGGAAAATTATTAGAGCTAATAGAAAAACAGATGCTAGGGTAAATGTGATTACTCATATTTTAGACAGTATTCCCTATGACAAAAACTTAAAAGTTTAGTCTAACTTTTTTTTTATTTCAGAGAAAATATAATAAATTTCAGCAGCAATTTGCTGATTTGTTTTTAAATAAGTTTCATCCTGTAAATCTGTTTCATCAGAAGATTTAGGGTCTACAAAAGGTAAGTGAAACCTCAGTAATGCTTCAGGAATAAAAGGACAATTTGTGTCTGCATTATTACACGTAGTAATTGCAATAAAAGGGTTCTTGTTTTCTTCATTATCATATCGCTTAGAATACCCTAAGATATATTTTGAGGTCCCTTCAAAAGAAATAATGTACTTAGGATTTTGATGAGAAAAATTTTCTAGATTAAAAGAAAACCCAACCATTTGTAGGGTTTTTACAGTATTTCTAAAAAATGCAGTTACTTCTGTTCCTCCCGAAAAACTATTAATATTTAAATCAAAGTAATTCGCTGCAAAAAACCCCCACACTTGACCTAATTGACTTCTTCTTGAATTATGAGTGCAAATAAAATTTAAATTAACAACACCCTCTTTTTTATATTTTTCTAATATTCCATTAGATATTTTTAGTAATAATTTTTTTCTTTCATCAATTAATATAATTTTAGCATTGGAATTAATAAAGAAATTTTCAGTAGAAATGGCTGAAGTCATAATCATCTTGTTATTTTTGTTGCAAAGATAGTGAGTTCAAAACTTAAAACAAATTAACAGAAGGTTAAGAATGTGTATAGAAATTGGTGATAAAGTAGCAGTTTTAGATGATGTTTTAAGAGGTAAAGTCATCAATATTATCGGTGATGAAGTATCTATTGAAACTACTGATGGGATGATTTTTAATTTTAACTCTTCAGAATTGGTACTTATTGAAATTGAACAACATGAATTGTCTAAATTTAGTGATATTAATAATTCTCTCTTAAAAGATAAACTTTCTCAAAATCCTCCAAAGAAAAGCTTATTCAAAAAAAATAAAAAAGAAGTTGTTTTCGAAGTAGATTTACATATTAGCAAACTTACAAGATCTATAAAAAAAATGGATAATTATGATATGTTAAATCTTCAACTTGATACAGCTAAAAATAAAATTGAGTTTGCTATTTCTAAAAGAATTTCTAAAATTGTTTTTATTCATGGAGTAGGAGAAGGGGTTTTGAAATCTGAACTTCATAGATTGCTAAAAAAATATCCAGTAAAATTTTACGATGCTTCCTATAAAAAATATGGTTTGGGAGCTACTGAAGTTTATGTTTTTCAGAATTCTAATTAATTGTATTTTTGCTTTATGAACACTTTCTATCTAGATAATGCTGCAACGACTCAAATTGATGATCAGGTAATAGAAGTTATACATTCTTCAATGAAGAATAATTATGGAAATCCTTCATCAGTTCATCAATTTGGAAGAAAAGCAAAATCAGCAATTGAAACTGCAAGAAAAAATATAGCAAAACATTTAAATGTATCTGCAAGTGAAATTATTTTTACAGCTGGAGGAACAGAAGCTGATAATTTAATTTTA
>JAQWIO010000055.1 GCA_029248845.1 Polaribacter sp.
TAAAAGACCTATGAAAATAAAACTTGAAACTTGGATTCATCAAACTGTAATTTTTGTTTTCAAACCCAAAAAGTTTTACTTGTTCGTCTATGAACTGTCTTACCTGAGTGCCCATTGCAATCTGAACTAACGAAAAAATTAGAGAAACGATGAGCAGCTTATTAAAGCCAGAAGCAAATTTAAAAAGCTTTTTTTTGGGAGAAATAATAAATTTCAATTGTAATAATAGTGCAATAATAATTAACCCAACAATCATGTGAATCGTTATTATGGCAGGGGTTAGGTTAGAGTCTACTACAGTTTTTCCTAACCATGCTTCAAACAACATTAAGAAGAAAGCAGTAAAAGCTAGTAATGGTATTTTTTTGTTTTCTTTCCAGAACTTTGATGCACTATAGATAAGGAATAAAAAGACAAACCCTGCGATAACTGAGACTAGTCTATTGATATATTCTGTCCAAGTATGGTATTTGTTAAATTTCGAGTAGTCGTGTTTGGTGTAATTTGTCCAATTTTCTATATTAAATTCTGCAGATGTTTTGATGTCACTTTCAGCAACAAATAAAAGCTCATTTTTTATGATAATGAAACCTTTTTCAAATTCAGTATAGGGTTTCCAAGTAATTTGTTCTTCAGAAGTGGGTGGAATATAATAGCCAAAACATTTTGGCCAATCAGGGCACCCCATTCCAGATCCTGTCATTCTAACAATAGCGCCAGCTAAAAAAATCAAATACAGAGAAATAATAGTAATTTGTACAATTCTTGGAAATTGATGTTTCATTTAAAATGAATTTTCTGTAAAAATACGACAAAAAAAAGTCGCTTAAAAAAAATTAAGCGACTTGTTTCGTTGTAAAAAGTTAAAAAATAGTGCTTAGAGAACTCTAACGTCTACTGCATTTAAACCCTTTCTACCTTCTTTTAGATCAAATTCTACTGCATCCCCTTCTCTAATCTCATCTACTAATCCTGATACATGCACAAAATACTCTGTGTTTGAATCATCTTCTGTTACAAATCCAAATCCTTTAGATTCGTTGAAGAATTTTACTGTTCCTTTTTTCACTTTAATAAAGATAAATGTTAATAATAAAACAAATATAAGGCTATTATTAATTGGTTTTACAAAAGTTTTGTTTTTAAAATTTGTATTCAAAATTATCTATTAAAAAAGGGTATGGAAAAAAAAGGATATTGCAATGACAATCTGTAATATTTCTTTTTTATGAGAGGTATTTTAAGAATGTCAATGAAAATAGTAGTTGACACGATTTTTAAATTTTAAAACACTGATAAACAGTATTTTAATAATATTTTTTTTGACCTTAAAAGTGTGAAAATTTCAATTTTGTTAAAAACTTCAACGTTTTGTGAATAACTATGACTTTCATTTTGGAACAAAAAATTCAATATTTGTAGAGGTAATTTTCTACGATTAAATTATGTCCAATAATACTCAAATTTTTAAATAATGTCCAAACAAGAACCAATTTTACAGCCAAATGATAACCGATTTGTTATTTTTCCTATTCAACATGACGATTTATGGGAATGGTATAAAAAGCAACAAGCTTGTATCTGGACCGCTGAGGAAATTGATTTATCAGAAGATGTTTTAGACTGGAATAAGAAATTATCAGAAGACGAGCGTTATTTTATTAAGCATATATTAGCCTTTTTTGCTGCATCAGACGGTATCGTAAATGAAAATCTTGCAGAAAACTTTGTAAATGAAGTTCAATATTCTGAAGCAAAATTTTTCTACGGTTTTCAAATCATGATGGAAAATGTTCATTCAGAAACCTATTCTTTGTTAATTGATACTTACGTTAAAAATGAGGAAGAAAAAGATCAATTATTCAGAGCAATCGAGGTTTTCCCAGCAATTAAGAAAAAAGCAGATTGGGCTCTAAAATGGATAGAATCAGATTCTTTTGCTGAACGGTTAATCGCATTTGCTGCTGTGGAAGGTATTTTCTTTTCAGGGGCATTTTGTTCTATTTTTTGGTTAAAGAAAAGAGGATTGTTACCAGGATTAACCTTTTCTAACGAATTAATTTCTCGTGATGAAGGATTGCACTGCGATTTTGCTGTTCATTTACACAATCATCACATTGTAAATAAAGTTCCAAAAGAAAGAATTAGAGAAATTATTGTAGATGCATTAAACATTGAACGTGAATTTGTTACGGAGTCTTTACCTGTAAGTTTAATAGGAATGAACGCTAAATTAATGACACAATACCTAGAATTTGTTACCGATAGATTGTTGGGCGAATTCAATTGTGAAAAAGAATACAATGTTGCAAATCCTTTTGACTTCATGGAAATGATTTCATTAGAAGGAAAAACTAACTTCTTCGAAAAAAGAGTTTCTGAATACCAAAAAGCAGGAGTAAAATCTGGAGGAACAGGTAGTATTAGTTTCGATTCAGATTTTTAGTGTTTATATATATAAATACTTTCCAATAAATAAAATTCAAATAGTTAGCCAGAAAGGGGATGTTTTGGCGACTTTAACAACCAAATAAAACCTATAAATTCATGTTTGTATTAAAAAGAGACGGCAAAAAAGAGCCGGTGATGTTCGATAAAATTACGTCTAGAGTAAAGAAAATGTGTTACGGATTAAACAAAATTGTTGACCCTGTAAAAGTGGCTATGCGTGTAATTGAAGGTTTGTATGATGGTGTAACAACTTCAGAATTAGATAATTTAGCAGCAGAAACTGCAGCGACAATGACCACAGCTCATCCCGACTATGCGAAATTAGCAGCAAGAATTGCCGTTTCTAATCTTCATAAAAATACAAAGAAATCATTCTCAGAAACAATGGATGATTTATACTATTATGTAAATCCAAGGACTAATAAAAAAGCACCATTATTAGCAGATGATGTTTATGAGATTGTTAAAGCAAATGCAGAAAAATTAGATTCTACGATTATTTACAATAGAGATTTTAATTATGATTATTTTGGTTTTAAAACATTAGAACGTTCCTACTTGTTAAAGTTGAATGGTCAGATTGCTGAACGTCCTCAACACATGTTAATGCGAGTTTCTCTTGGTATTCATAAAAATGATATTGACGAAGCGATTGCAACCTATGAATTAATGAGTAAAAAATATTTTACGCATGCAACTCCAACCTTATTTAATGCCGGTACTCCAAAACCACAGATGTCTTCGTGTTTTTTATTACAAATGCAAGATGATAGTATCGAAGGTATCTACGATACATTAAAGCAAACAGCAAAAATATCACAATCTGCAGGAGGTATTGGTTTATCATTACATAATATTAGAGCAACAGGATCATACATTGCAGGAACAAATGGAACTTCTAATGGTATTGTACCAATGTTAAAAGTATTTAATGATACTGCTCGTTATGTAGATCAAGGAGGAGGAAAACGTAAAGGCTCTTTCGCGATGTATTTAGAACCATGGCATGCAGATATTTTTGATTTTTTAGATTTGAAGAAAAATCATGGTAAAGAAGAAATGCGTGCAAGAGATTTATTTTATGCAATGTGGGTTTCAGATTTATTTATGAGTCGTGTTCAAGAAGACGCTGATTGGACTTTGATGTGTCCTCATGAATGTCCGCACTTGTACGATACACACGGCGAAGAATTTGAGCGTTTGTATACAGGTTATGAGGCTGCAGGAAAAGGAAGAAAAACAATTAAAGCCCGTGAATTATGGGAAAAAATACTAGAATCTCAAATTGAAACAGGGACTCCTTACATGTTGTATAAAGATGCAGCAAATAGAAAATCGAATCAGAAAAATTTGGGGACCATCCGTTCTTCAAATCTTTGTACAGAAATTATGGAATACACTGCAAAAGATGAGGTTGCTGTGTGTAATCTTGCATCTATTGCACTGCCAATGTTTATTTCTGAAAAAGAAAACGGAGAGAAATTTTTCAATCATAAAAAATTATTTGATGTAACTAAAAAAGTAACTCGTAATCTAGATACAGTGATAGATATGAACTACTATCCTGTAAAAGAAGCTGAAAATTCTAACTTTAGACACAGACCTGTAGGTCTAGGGATCCAAGGTTTAGCAGATACTTTTATTATGCTTCGCTTACCTTTTACTTCTGATGAAGCTAAAAAACTAAATCAGGAAATTTTTGAAACGATGTATTTTGCAGCTGTAACTTCTTCTATGGAAATTGCAAAGGTAAAAGAACCCTATTCTACCTTTAAAGGGTCTCCTATGTCTGAGGGAGAGTTTCAGTTTAACATGTGGGGAATTAAAGATGATGAGTTGAGTGGAAATTGGGACTGGGCAAAATTACGAAAACAAGTAATGAAACATGGAGTTAGAAATTCTCTATTAGTGGCTCCAATGCCAACGGCATCAACATCTCAAATTTTAGGAAACAATGAAGCATTTGAGCCATACACTTCTAATATTTATACAAGAAGGGTGTTGTCTGGAGAATTTATTGTTGTAAATAAACATTTGTTAGAGGATTTAGTAGAGCTTAATTTGTGGGATAATGACATGAAAGAAAATATTATGCGTGCAAATGGCTCTATACAACATGTAGAAGCCATTCCAGCTGAGTTAAGAGAGTTATATAAAACAGTTTGGGAAATGAGTATGAAAGATATTATAGATATGGCTCGTCATAGAGGCTATTTTATTGATCAGTCGCAATCACTAAACTTGTTTATGAAAGATCCAGATTATGCAAAATTAACATCAATGCATTTCTATGCCTGGAAATCGGGGTTAAAAACAGGAATGTATTATCTAAGAACAAAATCTGCTGTAAACGCAATTCAGTTTACAGTTTCTAAAGATAAAAAAGCAGCGGTAATTGAAGAGGAAAAGCCAATGACTCCTGAAGAGTTTAAAGCAATGGTAGATGCTTCTAAAAACGGAGCACCAGACGATGACTGTTTAATGTGTGGTTCCTAGATAGAGAAAGGGTCATTTCAGCCAAGGGATGAATCTATACAATTAAAAGTTTGAAAAAAGAGAAGCAGAAATGCTTCTCTTTTTTGTAATTTCGTTTCACTTGCCATTAGAATGAAGGTAAGAATTCAATAATAAAAACCCTGAACTACTCTTATTGTTGGTCAGGAGCATTAAATTTAACAAATAATGAATTGGGAACAACTTCTTTCTTTAAAACGCTTCGGTGATACACAAAAACGCACAAGAGCAGCACAAGACGAAACACGTTTGGGCTTTGATGTAGATTTTGATAGAATCATATTTTCATCAGCATTTAGAAGCTTACAAGATAAGACACAGGTAATTCCTTTATCCGAAACAGATTTTGTACATACTCGTTTAACACATAGTTTAGAGGTATCTGTAGTAGGGAGAACATTAGGGAGAAGAGTTGGTCAAGCTTTGCTTGATCGTCATCCAAATTTAAAAAAACTTGGATATACATTTAATGATTTTGGCGCCATTGTAGCAGCTGCATCTGTAACTCACGATATCGGAAATCCGCCTTTCGGGCATTCTGGAGAAAAAGCAATTGGAGAGTATTTTAAAACTGGAAAAGGAGCAAAATATAAAGGTGAGCTAACAGAAAAAGAATATCAAGATCTAATTGATTTTGAAGGAAATGCAAACGGATTTAAGATTTTAACAGAAAGCAGAGAAGGAATTTCTGGCGGATTAAGATTGTCATATGCTACTTTGGGTGCTTTTATGAAATATCCAAAAGAGAGTCTTCCTAAAAAACCAACAAAACATATTGTAGATAAAAAGTATGGCTTTTTTCAGTCAGAAAAAGAATCGTTTTTAGAGGTAGCTACAGAGTTAGGTTTGAAACAAAAATCGACGACAGGAAATGTTTCTTTTTATCGTCATCCACTGGCTTATTTGGTAGAAGCGGCAGATGATATATGCTATACAATCATTGATTTTGAAGACGGAATTAACTTGGGTTTGATTGAAGAAGAATTCGCTTTAGAATATATGATAAAGCTAGTCAAAAACACAATAGATATTAAAAAATACCATTCATTACAACACAAAACAGACAGAGTGAGTTATCTACGGGCTCTGGCAATTGGAGTTTTAATCAATGAGGCCGTCACTATTTTTTTAGAAAATGAAGAAGCTATTTTACAAGGGACATTTGAGAAATCGTTATTAGATAAATGCACTTATGAAGCTCAAATCAATGATATTCTAAAAATAAGTGTTGATAAGATTTATAAAAGTGCTGAAGTTGTAGAAAAAGAGATAGCGGGTTATCGAATTATTGCTGACTTGTTAGATGTTTTTGTAACGGCTTTAAATCATAAGTTTGACGGGAATCAATCAAATTTTGATAAATTGGTATTGAATCTATTACCCAATGAATACCAGATAGAAAGAGTAAATTTATACAATAGAATTTTGCAAATATGTAGTTATGTCTCAAGAATGTCTGACAGTTCTGCAATTCGAATGCACAAAAAATTAACGGGTAATATCATCTAAAATTAAATGAGAAAACTTCATAAAAAGAATACAATGAAAAGCAATAGGAATTATTATAATTGTAGCATTAGGTTTTTTGTATTAACAGCATCAACATAAATTGTGAAGATTAAGGGGCATCATGGACAAAAATGAGCGATGCAATTTCTAGGGGTACTGGACCCGATTATTATCAGGAATTGTATGTTTCACCTTATAATTTCGATAAGCTTTATTTAGCCAACAACTATATGTTAGTGTCTTTTTTTATGCATGATTTTTGAAAATTTTTGATAAAGAAAAAGCATCTAAACCAACTTGTTTTTGAAGTTTTACAATATTACCATGTGCAATAAAACTGTCAGGGACGCCCAATACTTTTATTGGGAGATGATAGTTCTTTATTGCTGAGAACTCTAAAATAGCGCTTCCAAATCCCCCTTTTACTGTTCCGTCTTCAACGGTAATTATCATTTGATGTTTTTCAAAAATTTGATGTAGTAATTTTTCATCCAAAGGTTTTACAAAACGCATATCAAAATGTGATATTTCAGACGAATTCTCCATTAAATCAATTGCCTCAGAAATATTTTTAGCAACGGTTCCAATAGATAAAACTGCTATTTTAGTTCCTTTTTTTAATGGAACTCCTTTCCCAATTTCAATTTTTTCATAAGGTTGTTCCCAATCGATAATACTACCAGTTCCTCTTGGGTATCGAATGGCAAT
>JAQWIO010000058.1 GCA_029248845.1 Polaribacter sp.
TCTGCCGTTATGTTTTCTTTGTCACAAATAATTTTTAAATAATTTTTAGCGTCTAAAACTCCAATTCGTTTGAAATCAAAAATTTGACAACGAGATAAAATAGTCGGAATAATTTTATGCTTCTCTGTGGTCGCTAAAATAAAAATAGCGTGAGCTGGAGGCTCTTCTAATGTTTTTAAAAAGGCATTGAAAGCTGCTTGTGAAAGCATGTGTACTTCATCTATAATATATACCTTGTACTTGCCAGTCTGAGGTGGAATTCGAACTTGCTCGGTTAAACTTCTGATGTCATCTACTGAATTATTCGAAGCTGCATCTAACTCAAAAATATTAAACGCAAAATCTTCATCAGCAGAAATTTCTGCATCTTGTTGATTGATGTTTTTTGCTAAGATTCGTGCACAAGAAGTTTTTCCTACACCACGCGGACCTGTAAATAACAATGCTTGTGCTAAATGATTATTTTTGATAGCATTTTCTAGCGTATTTGTAATGGCTTGTTGCCCAACAACGTCCTCAAAATTTTGAGGACGGTATTTACGCGCAGAAACGATAAAATGCTCCATTATTTAAATAAAATTTTTAACAAAAATAGACATCTTATCTATTTTCTACAAGTGGGTATCTTAAGAAAATGCTAAAGTTGTAAACAAGTTGTAAATAGATAGAGTATCTCTTGATTATATTACATTTATATAATTCAAATAGTCTATTTTTGTACTATAATTTCTGTAAATTTCAGAAATAAAAATACACTATTTTTGAGTTTTTTAACCCGTATAATTATTTGTAAATGACTATTTTAAAATCTTTTAGTGTTGTCAGTTTTTTAGTATTATTAGTCTCTTGTTTTGGTTTTACTGAAAAAAAAGAGATTGCTTCCAAAGCACCCTATTTGATTAAAAAAGAGACGGAGGTTGCCTATTTTGCAAGTGGATGCTTTTGGTGTGTAGAAGCTATTTTTGAGAGTGTTATAGGGGTGGATGAAGCTATTTCTGGGTATGCAGGAGGCCATACATTAAATCCAACTTATCAAACGATTGGATCTGGAAAAACAGGACATGCAGAAACTGTAGCTGTGTATTACAATCCTAAAAAAGTAAGTTTTAAAACTTTGGTAGCTGTGTTTTTTGGTTCTCATGATCCAACTACTAAAAATGGTCAACATCCAGATTATGGAACACAATATCGCTCTATTGCCTTTTATTCAACAGATAGTGAAAAGAAAATTATAGAAGCTGCAATTACTAAACTAAACCAAGAAATTTACTCAGGTAAGATAGTTACAGAAATAACCAAACATACCAAATTTTTTAAAGCTGAAGATTACCACCAAGATTATGAAAAAAGAAATCCCAATCAAGGGTATGTGAGAGCAGTCTCTATTCCAAGATTAAATAAATTCAAAAATAAATTTCCAGAGCTGTTAAAAAAAACAAGCCCAATAAAGAAATACAAACCATAACTTGACAATTTAGTGAGTAAATTCTTGAGGAGCTACTTTGTCAACTTCCAATCTTTTTTCTCTGTTGGCAATTTCCCAAGCTGTGTGAAAAATTAAACGTGTTCTTTTTGCTAATAAATCGTATTCAATTTTATCAGGCGTATCTGTTGGCCTATGGTAATCCTCGTGAGTTCCATTAAAATAAAAGATAACAGGGATGTTCATTTTTGCAAAGTTGTAATGGTCTGATCTGTAATAAAAACGATTAGGGTCGTCTTTGGCATTGAATGTATAGTCTAAATTAATATTGGTATATTTTGAATTTATATTTTCAGATACTTGGTGAAGTTCCGTACTTAATTTATCAGAACCTATTAAATATACATAATTAGAATCAATGGTATGTGTTTTATCAACTCTTCCTATCATGTCAATATTTAAATTACAGACAGTCTTTTTTAGTGGAAAAATTGGATTTTCTGTATAGTATTTTGATCCTAATAAACCTTTTTCTTCTCCAGTAACATGAAGAAATAATAAAGACCTTTTAGGGCCTTTTCCTTCTTTTACAGCCTGTTTAAATGCTTCAGCAATTTTTAAAATTGCCACAGAACCAGAACCGTCATCGTCTGCACCATTATAAATTTCACCATCATGATTTCCAACATGGTCTAAATGCGCAGAGATCACAATAACCTCATCAGGTTTTTCTGTTCCTTGAATATATGCTAAAACATTTTCTGAGTCTTTTAGTGATACTCCTCTCGCATTTTTATTTAAAAATTCTGCAGGAACTTCCTGAAAATAATCATTTCCTCCTAATGGAGAAGGAATTTTTTGACCGACATAAAAATCTTTTAAGTAATTAACAGCTTTTTTTTGTCCTGCTTCACCTGTATCTCTTCCCTCAAATTCATCTGAAGCAAAAATATACAAATGTGTTTTTAAGTTTTCTGCTGTAATTGATTTTGCAAATTTAGCAGCATAATCTGTTACCGTATCTTTTTTAGATATGTTATGACCAACACTGCATGCTAGAAAAAGATAAAAGCAAAAAATAGGTAGTATTTTTTTCATGAAGTTATTTTAAATAAATTTTTTTACAAGATATGACTTTAAAGTTATACAATTTTCGGACCATAGTAACATTAAATTTTAGGCATTACAAATTGTGCTATCGTTTTATTGAACGTAACAAGTTCTTTGGGAAATAGAGTTGCGAAGGCATTTGCTTTGATCAATTCAGTTGGCCTGCCGTAATGGAATGTATTTGAAGATAAAAGCACCATTTCATCTGCTAATTGAATTGCTAAATTAACTTCATGAGAAGATATAATAATTGTTTTTTGAGTCTTTGAGACGAGTTCTTTTAATAAAGAAAATATTTTAATCGTATGATGTATGTCTAAATGTGCTGTTGGCTCATCTAGAATGATAATTTCGGTGTCCTGGGCTAGTGCTCTTGCGATAAGAACTCTTTGAAGTTGCCCATCACTTAACTCATGAAAACGCCTATTTTTAAGGTGTTCAATTTCTGTTTGCTTGATAGCTACTTCTATTTTTTCCACATCAGTAGTACAAAGTTTGTCAATCCAATTTGTATAGGGTTGTCTTCCAAGAGCAATTAACTCATAAACAGTTAGTTGACTTTCTGGTAAGCGTTCTGTTAAAACTAAGCTTACCTGTGTAGAAAGTTCTTTTTCAGACAGTTCTTGTATGTTTTTTTGGTTGATAAATATTTTACCAGAAAGGGGCTCTTGAACTTTAGAAAGTGTTCTTAGTAAGGTAGATTTTCCGATTCCGTTTTTACCTAAAATAGCAACTAGTTTTCCTTTTTTAATTTCTAAGTTAATTTCTGATGTTATAATTTTTGTCCTCTTTTTTTGGTGATATCCGATCGATAGTTTTTCAGTTCTGAGCACAATATTTTTTTTTGAATTCTTCATTTACACGTAAAGTTTCTTTTTTCGAACCAACAACCAAATAACAACAGGAGCTCCAAACAATGAGGTGATGGCGTTTATAGGGAGTGTAAATTCGCTAGTTGGTAATTGTGCAACAGCATCGCAAATTAATAGAACAATGGCCCCAATTATTGCAGTAGCAGGTAATAATACTTTATGATTAGAACTCGAAAAAATTATTTTTGTAATGTGCGGAACTGCAAGTCCTACAAAAGCAATCGGACCAGAAAAAGCAGTAATTACACCCGTTAAAAGACTTGTAATAACTAAAATAATATTCCTATTTTTTTTTATATTTATGCCTAAGCTTTTTGCATAATTTTCACCCAATAACAAACTATTTAAGGGCTTAATAATGAAGATTGTCCCTACAATTCCAGCAGTATAAATACATGTAAAAACAATTAATTCATTCCAAGATAAATTACCCAAACTTCCAAAACTCCAAAAGAGGTATTGTTGAATTTGAGCTGCTTCACTAAAGTAGGCTAAAACACTAATCACTGCTGATGTTAAAGAACCAAACATCAATCCAATAATTAAAATAGACATGGTATTTCTTACTTTATTTGCTGCGAAAATCACTGATGATAATACCAAAAAAGCACCAAAGCTGGCAGCAATAGGTAGTGAGAAATTAGAAAGAGAACTTGTTCCTAAAACCCCACCAAAAATTGAGGATCCTAAAATTAAAATAGCTACACCTAGGCTTGCACCAGAGGAGATCCCCAAGACAAAAGGACCTGCCAAAGGGTTTCTGAACAAGGTTTGCATTAATAAGCCACAAACAGACAAGCCAGAACCTACTAAAATTGCGGTAATTGCTTTAGGAACTCTAAAATTAATAATGATTGTTTCCCAACTATCTTTGCTAATGTTTTCACCAAAGAGAATATTAAAGATGTCTTTAAAGGGAACCGAAACAGACCCAAAACGAATGTTTAGAAAAAATAAAATGATCAGAATTACTGATAAAAGTAAAAAGTGTTTTGAATAGTTTTTTTGTTTCATATGATCATTCCTATTACAAAGGAATCTATTTTTTGTATTCAGATAAAAAAGCAACTAATTTTTTAATTGCTATTCCTCTATGAGAAATTGTATTTTTTTCTTCGGAAGACATTTCGGCAAAAGAAGTAGTATGATTTTCGGGTTTAAAAATAGGATCATATCCAAAACCTTTTTCACCTTGCTTTTTTGTTAAAATTTCTCCTTTACAAATACCCTCAAAAAGAAATTTTTCTTCATTTAGATTTAAAGAAACAGCTGTTCTAAATTGTGCTTTTAGATTTGATTTATTTTCTAATTCAGCCAATAATTTTTGCATGTTATTCTCAGAATTACTGGGTTTACCCGCAAACCGAGCAGAGTATACACCCGGTTTCCCTTTTAAAATTTCTACCTCTAAACCGGTATCATCTGCAAAACAATTGTATCCAAATTTTTGGGTGATATAATCTGCTTTTAACTGAGCATTCCCTTCTAAGGTAGTTTCAGTTTCTTCAATTTCATCAAAACATTGAATATCTTCTAAGCTTAAAACCTCAATTGTATTAGGTAATATTTCTTTAACCTCTTTCAGTTTGTTAGGATTGTTAGTTGCAAAGACAAGTTTCATAATGTTGCAGATAGTGGTTTAAAAATATATAATCAAAGTTACAAAGTTTTAGTGCCTTAAATTTAAAAAATTAGAAAAAGAGTTCGTTTCGTAATTCCTTACTCATGATGATAAGGTTCATTTTTAAGAATGCTAAAACCTCTGTAGAGTTGCTCTACTATAAATAAACGAATCATTTGGTGAGAAAATGTCATTTTAGACAATGCTATTTTTCCTGTAGATTTTTTATAAACGGCTTCAGAAAAGCCGTAAGGTCCTCCAATAACCAATACCAATTGTTTAAGACCCATATTCATTTTTTTTTGCAGGTATTTAGAGAATTCAATTGAAGTAAAGTGTTGTCCTTTTTCATCTAACAATATTAAATGATCTGTTTTTTGGAGTTTTGAAAGTATCAGTTCTCCTTCTTTTTGTTTTTGCTGAATCTCGCTAATTTTTTTTACATTTTTAAGATCAGCAATAATCTCTAATTCAAATTTTATATAATGTTTTAATCGGTTTTGATATTCATCAATTAATTTAATTAATTGGGTATTATCAGTCTTTCCGATGGCGAGTAATTTAATTTTCATGATGCAAAACTATGAATTATGAATTACGAATTACTATTTTTACATCAGAATAAAATGACTTATGATATCAGAAGCACTATTTGAAAAAGAATTAGAACTCATTATTTCTAATGCAATTAGAGAAGATGTAGGTACGGGAGATCATACTTCTCTGTCCTGTATTCCTACCACCTCAAAAGGGAAGGCAAAGTTATTGGTAAAAGAAAAGGGTATTATCGCGGGGGTTGCTTTTGCTAAAAAAGTGTTTAATTATGTGGATTCGAATTTAAAAGTAGATACCTATATAAATGATGGAGAAAATGTGGTTGTTGGTGATATTGTTTTTCATGTTTCAGGCAGTTCTCAATCTATTTTAATGGCAGAAAGGTTGGTTTTAAACGCAATGCAAAGAATGTCAGCAATTGCCACTAAAACGGCCTATTTTGTTGCCTTGTTAAAAGGAACAAAAACTAAAATTTTAGATACCAGAAAAACTACGCCAGGTATTCGGGCAATAGAAAAATGGGCTGTTAAAATAGGAGGTGGTGTCAACCATCGTTTTGCCCTCTACGACATGATAATGATTAAAGACAATCATATTGATTTTGCTGGCGGTATTTCACAAGCAATTTCCAAAACAAAAAACTATCTAGCAGAGAAAAATATTGACATTAAAATAATTGTAGAAGCAAGAAGCATTGATGAAATTAAGGAAATTCTTTCTAATGATGGTGTGTACAGAATTCTAATTGATAATTTTAATTTCGAAGACACAAAAAAAGCAGTACAACTGATTGGAGATAGTTGTTTAACAGAATCTTCAGGTGGTATTACTGAAAAAACTATCAGAAAATATGCAGAATGTGGAGTCGATTTTATCTCCTCCGGAGCTCTTACTCACTCCGTTTATAATTTAGACCTGAGTTTAAAAGCAATGTAAAATCATAGTTGTAGAGTAAAAACATAATGATGTATGAAAAATCATTTTGATGGCAAAGAATATGTGAAAATTGATTTTAGTAACACTAAAATTAAGAAGGGAGAATATGATAATTGCACCTTTACCAATTGTAATTTCGAAAACACACATGCCTCAAATATTCAGTTTGTAGAAACTGAGTTTATCGATTGTAATTTTAGCAACGCCCTTATAAAATCTTCTGGCTTTAAAGAGGTTCATTTTATAAATTGTAAAATGATAGGTGTAAAATTTAATGAATGCGATCCTTTCTTATTGCAATTTTCATTCAAGGATTGTCAATTAAATTTCTCTTCTTTTTTTCAATTAAAAATTCCTTCCACACAATTTTTAAATTGTAATTTGCAAGATGTAGACTTTACAGAAACAGTTTTGACGAATTCTGTTTTTTCGAATTGTGATTTAAGAGGTGCTCTTTTTGAAAGCTCTAATTTAGAAAAATCAGATTTTAGAACTGCTTTTAATTTTAATATAAACCCAAACAATAACAAACTAAAAGGAGGGAAGTATTCCAGAGAAAATATAGCAGGATTATTAAATGATTACAAGATCATCATAGAATAATTAATGACCAAAGAAATAGAAAATAAACTAGAAAAAGTGCCAATTATAAATGTTTTGGTATCTCTCGGAAAAAAAATTAAAATCCCAGGATTAAAAGGGATGTCTTTGTATGATGTTTTAGAAATGTACAGTATCGGTATTTTAAAAGGTGCTTTAACAACGAGAGCAGGAGGCATTGCTTTTAGTTTTTTTATGGCTGTTTTTCCATTCCTGCTTTTTATTTTAACATTAATTCCATACATACCAATTGAGGGTTTCCAAGAAGGCTTATTCTCTTTTATCAAAGAAATTTTACCACCCCAAACTTTTGAAGCTGTAAATACTGTTTTAGTAGATATTATTAACAATCAATACGGAGGCTTGCTTTCTTTTGGTTTTATAGTCTCTATTTTTTTAATGACAAATGGTGTCAATGCAATCTTTGGGGGGTTCGAATACTCCTATCATGTAACAGATGTAAGAAACGTTTTTAGAGCGTATTTTGTCTCTTTAGGGGTTTCTTTATTAGTGTCTGTCTTTTTAATAGTTACCATAACTTTACTTATACTATATCAAGTAGCATTGTCTAAAATAGACGAAACAGGTTGGTTAAATACAAGTGATTTAAATTTATTCTATTTGGGAAAAAACGCTCTTTTTTTAGTGATGCTTTTTACAATTGTTTCTTTACTTTTTAGATACGGAACCACGCAAGGAAAAGAAACAAAGTTTTTCTCTGCTGGTGCAATTTTAACAACAGTTGTCTCTTTATTTACCTTTTACTTATTTGGTATTTATGTAGTGAAATTTTCTCAATACAACCAATTGTATGGCTCTATTGGTACTCTTTTAATCTTAATGTTATTTGTGTGGTTAAACGCTATAATTTTACTGTTAGGGTTTGAGTTAAACGCTTCCTTATATAGTTTAAGAAGGAGAAATAAAACCCATACAACTTCTTAGAATTAATAACTTTTTTACGATATTTGTCCTTTGATAGTTTTAAGTTTTTCTAGGGTGCAATTTTTGAAAACTGATTACTGATAACATAAAAATGATCTCTGATCATTGATAACTGAACACTGTTTATGATGAAACCAAGTATTCCTAAAGGAACAAGAGATTTTTCACCAATAGAAGTAGCAAATCGTTCGTCTATTATGAACACCATAAAAACCTCTTTTGAAACCTTCGGATTTCAACCGATAGAAACTCCAAGTTTTGAAAACGCTTCAACTTTAATGGGTAAATATGGTGAAGAAGGCGATAGACTTATTTTTAAGATTTTGAATTCTGGAGATTTTTTAGCAAAAACTGATGAAAAATTACGACTAGAAAAAGACAGTTTAAAATTAACGCCACAAATTTCTGAAAAAGCTTTGCGTTACGACTTAACTGTCCCTTTTGCTAGATATGTTGTTCAGCATCAAAACGATATTACATTTCCTTTTAAAAGATATCAAGTGCAACCCGTTTGGAGAGCAGACAGACCCCAAAAAGGTCGCTTTCGAGAATTTTTTCAATGTGACGCAGATGTTGTTGGGAGCAAATCATTATGGCAAGAAGTAGAACTTGTTCAATTGTATGATACTGTTTTCACTAAATTAGGGTTAGCTGGAACAACTATTAAAATAAACAATAGAAAAATACTTTCTGGGATTGCAGAGGTTATTGGCGCTCAAGATAAACTCATCGATTTTACAGTTGCTCTAGATAAGTTAGATAAAATTGGTAAAGAAGGTGTTGTGAAAGAAATGATTGCTAAAGGGATTTCTGAAGATGCAATAGTGAAAGTTGAACCCCTTTTTAATTTCACAGGTTCTAATTCAGAAAAACTAGCGTCTTTAGAAAAAATGTTAGCTGACTCTAACGAAGGAAAAAATGGGGTAGATGAATTGCGTTTTGTAATAAATTCTATTGCAGAGCTAGGTTTAGATACTGCTAGTTTAGAGTTAGATGTAACCCTGGCAAGAGGTTTAAATTATTACACAGGAGCAATTTTTGAAGTGTCTGCTCCAAAAGGTCTAAAAATGGGTTCTATTGGTGGTGGTGGAAGGTATGATGATTTAACAGGTATATTTGGATTGAAAGATGTTTCTGGAGTTGGAATTTCTTTTGGTTTGGACAGAATTTATTTAGTTCTAGAAGAATTAGGCTTGTTTAAAACAGATGATTTACCAAAGCCAAAAGTTATTTTCTTAAATTTTAACGAAACTTCAGACCTAACTATAATGAAAGCAATTAAGAATTTGCGAGAAAATAATATAAAATCTGAATTTTATCCAGATTTAGGTCTAAGCAATAAGCAACAAAAACGTCAATGGAAGTATGTAACGAACAGAGAGATACAATTTGTTGTTTCTAAAGTAGAAAACAATGTATTCTTTTTAAAAAATATTATTTCAGGTGAACTTTCGAATTGTTCTTTAGCTGAATTAGTTCAGAAATTAAAATAAAATGCCAACAAGACTAGATACTTT
>JAQWIO010000063.1 GCA_029248845.1 Polaribacter sp.
GCCAAGAGAATCATCACGTTAAAATTCATTTCTCTTGTGAACCTAATCATGGATAAAGAAGTGGTACGTGAATTAATTCAGAATGATTTTAACAAGAGAAATCTAAAACTAGAGTTGACTAAAATTTTAGACAAAACCCATCGAGAAAAATTATTTTTAGAATATTTAAACTTAGAAAAAAAATTAGGAGGAAAAGGGGCTTCTGAAAAAGTAGCAAAACAAATCGTACGTAATTTAAAACAAAAAAAAGGTTGAAAAAAACACTGTTTTTAATGCTTATTTTTTCTTTGATGATGAGTTCTTGCTCTTCCTCTAAAACAGTGGTTAAAAATAATAAAAACACCAATTCTAAAGCAGATAGAATTATTGCAAAGGCACTGCAATATAAAGGGGTGCGTTATCAATTTGGTGGAACCACCAAAAAAGGAATAGATTGCTCAGGTATTGTTTACCTTGCTTATGGTAGTCAAAACATTCAGTTGCCAAGAGTTTCAAGAGATATGGCAAAAAGAGGTAAAAAAACTTCTTTAAGTAACGTTAAAAAGGGGGATTTACTTTTCTTCAGAACCCACAAAATAAGAAGAAGAATCAATCATGTAGGATTGGTGATTTCTCATAAAAAAGGCCAAATACGTTTTGTGCATGCAACCTCATCTAGAGGTGTAATTGTATCCTCATTATCCGAAAAATACTGGAAAACAGCCTTCGTAAAAGCAGTAAAAATCTTATAATCAGTAGTTAAGGTTTTTTTATTAACTTTAACTTGCTATGAATAGGTTGCTTAATTATTTGCCTTTGCACTTTGTTGTACTTGGGGTTTTGGGAATATGTTTTCAATTTTTCACTCAATTATGGAGTTTTGATTTTCTTGAAACAATCTTACAACTAGGGTGTTTGTCACTGTTAATTCTAATTGTTAAGAATAGTATTTTAAGAACAGTTATTTCTTTTCTATTTTTCTTTCTTATTGGAGTTTCATCAGTCAGTTTGAATGATCATAGGAAACATGATTCCTTTTATGAATATCACTTAAAAGACAATTCTACAGTTACTTTACAAATTCATAAAGTTTTAAAACCAGGGAAATATAATCAGAAGTATGAAGCTAAAATATTACGAGTAGATAATAAAACAACAACAGGGTTGGTTCTTTTAAACATACAAAAAGACACCCTGTCACCTCTTTTAAATGTAGCTAGTAAACTGCTTTTAAAACCTCTTTTTAAAGAGCTCGTTCCGCCATTAAATCCGCATCAGTTTAATTACAAATCCTATTTATTTAAACGCGGAATTTACCATCAAATATATACAGAAAACAAACGGTTTATTAGATTAAAACCGGAATCAATGACCTTATTTGGGTTCTCTGCGAAGCTTAGAACTCAAGTTCAAGAAGCACTGAAAATTTACAATTTTAAAAAGAGTGAGTTGGCAGTAATAAATGCCCTACTATTGGGGCAAAGACAAGCTGTTTCTAAAGAGTTAATTACCGACTATCAAAGAGCAGGAGCAATTCATATTTTAGCAGTTTCAGGCCTACATGTTGGTATTATTTTATTGATTTTATCTTTTCTTTTAAAACCAATTGAAAGAATAAAATACGGTACATTTTTTAAGACTTTCTGTATCGTTATTCTTCTCTGGACATTTGCTTTTATTGCCGGACTTTCAGCGTCTGTTGTGAGAGCGGTAACCATGTTTACTTTTCTAGCAATAGGATTATTTTTTAGAAGAAAATATGTAATTGAATTTTCGTTTATTTCCTCACTATTTTTCTTGTTGCTATTGAATCCCATGTTTTTATTTGAAGTAGGATTTCAGCTTAGTTATTTAGCTGTTTTTGGAATTCTTTGGACACAACCTAAAATATATTCAATATGGAAGCCTACATTTAAAATTATTGATTTTTTTTGGCAATTGTGTACCGTTTCTATTGCAGCTCAAATAGGCATATTACCGCTAAGTATCTATTACTTTCAACAATTTCCAGGGTTGTTTTTACTGTCAAATTTAGTGATCATTCCTTTGCTTGGTTCTATTTTAATTGGAGGTGTTCTTGTTATTTTTTTGGCACTTTTAAAGGTATTACCTCAGTTTATTGCAGATTTCTATGGCAGTATTATTTCTTGGATGAATGCTTTTGTAAGTTGGGTTTCTCAGCAAGAGCAGTTTTTATTTAAGGAAATTTCTATTTCATTAATAGCAATGCTTTGTTGGTATATAGTTGTTTTTTTAGGGGTGTATTTTGCGGTTGTCAAATCTTCTAAAAAGTTTATTTATTTTTTGATTTCAATTCTTTTAGTACAAAGTGTATATCTGATAGAGTTGAATGAGAAAAAAAGGAAAAAAGAACTTATCATTTTTCATAAAACCAATTTCTCTATTCTTGGTAAAAGAATTGGAGAACAGCTTTTTTTACAGTATGATATGGATAACATGCAATTGAAAAATGAATATAGTATAAGAGCTTATAGAATTTCAGAAGGTATCAGTTTACTTGAAAAACATGATTTTAAAAATTATATACAGTTTGCTGGGAAAGAAATTTTACTAATTGATAGTTTGGGTGTTTATAAAATTTCAGGAACCAAAAACCCCATTGTAGTTTTGCAAAATTCAACTAAAATTAATTTAAACAGATTGATTCAAACAGTACAACCCTCAAAAATTATTGCGGATGGCTCTAATTATAAAAGAGAGGTATTGCATTGGGAAAGCACCTGTTTGAAGAATAAGATTCCATTTCATTATACCGGTCAAAAAGGGGCTTTTATACTTAAAGAGTAGTGTTATAATTGACTCTTAAAATTTTTATTAAATTCTGCCCAAGTTTTTGTTTTGTAGAGTTCCTCAGAAAAATAGACCAATACCTTTTCCATAATTTCTTTTTCTAAAAAACCAGGGATTCTGTCTAATACTTCTTCGGTCTGTGACAAGAAAATAGTTGTGGGATAAGACAATTTTCCGTTCATTAAAGCAGCAGCAAGTTGATGATACCCCCTTCTTCCTTCTTTTTCAAATTTAAAGATGTGGTCTTTAAAAAGGATGTCTTTTTTTTCTTCACCATTTAGCTTAACAGGGTAGAAGTTTTTATGAATATAAGTAGAAATTGTTTTGTTAGCATAGGTTTTTAAGTCCATTTTTTTACAATAGCCACACCAGTCTGTGTATACGTCAATTAAAATAGGTTTTGGATTCTTTTTATTGAGTGCAATTGCTTCTTCAAAAGACAACCAGTTTACTTTTTGCGCGTGTAGTTGACATGTTATAAAAAATAAAAAAAGAGATACAACTATTTTTTTCATGCTTTTAGGCCCTATATGACGCTGTAAATTTACATAAAAAAAGAGAGCATCAATAATGATGCCTTCTTAATATTTTTAATTTTTGAAATTCGATTAACGAACTCCATGCATTAATTTTTTTATGACAGGATGTAACAAAGCAGAGAGGACTCCCAGGCCTACAGCTACCGCAGTTAATAACCAAAAGAAATAGTTTAATCCTTGAGATTGTGCAATTCCTTCAGAAGCTTCACCAAATACCCCAGCTAATTTCATTCCAATAGCCACAGCCAAGTACCAAATACCAAACATCATGGCAATCATTCTACCGGGGACTAGTTTACTAACATAAGAGAGTGCCACTGGTGAAACGCACAATTCTCCCATGGTATGGAAGAAATATACTAAAATCAACCATAGCATACTTACAGAGGCTTGTTTTGCTCCTGGAGCTATCGAGGAAGATCCTATAGCCACACATGCCATTCCTAAACCTAGTAGCAACATTCCAATGGCGTATTTCATGTTGGCATTTGGATTGTATTTACTCTCCCACCATTTTGAAAATAAAGGAGCAAAAGTAATAATAAACAAAGAATTTAAAACACCAAACCAAGAGGCTGGTACTTCCGCAATTTCTTTTCCAAATTCAATCGATAACATCCAAATAGCGATTCCCCAAATAATGAGAAAACTAATTGCTAAAAATATATTTGACAGGAAATATTTAGAAAAAGTTTTATTAAATAATAACCACAATACCCATGTGATAATTCCCAATGGAACAAGAGTCATCATAGAATTTACGATTTTAAAAATAAAAGCAGCGTTGCCCTCAAGGATTCTTTGTGTATAATCTCTAGCAAAAATGGTTAATGAACTTGGTGCTTGTTCAAAAATAGCCCAAAAGAAAATTGTAATGAAGGCAAAAAATATGACAGCAATCATTCGGTCGCGAGTTACTTTATCATATTTAGGAATTCTAATAAATAATAATAATAAAAAAATCCCTAGAGCAGAAAGAATGGCAACATTAGAGCCCTCCATTCCAAACAGACTGAAGTGAAACAAATTATAGGCGCCTTCAGATATTTTAGCAACAGGATCATTTAAAATCCATGAAAGCCCCAAAACCCCGGCGATTCCTATGAGGGTCAATTGAATAGATGTAAATGGGTTTAATTTTGGTTCATCAGCACTTATTTCTACTGCAGCTGCATCAATTTTTAATGGTTTTTTACCGATGTCACCAAAAATATTTTGAGCAAACCAAAACTGAAGCAATCCAAACAACATAAAAATCCCTGCCAAACCAAAGCCCCATTGCCATCCCACTTGTTCTCCAAGGTATCCGCATAGTAATATTCCTAAAAAAGCTCCAGCATTTACACCCATATAAAAAATAGTATACGCTCCATCTTTTTTTTCATTTTTACCTTTGTACATTTCAGAGATGATAGAAGTCATGTTTGGCTTAAAGAAACCGCTTCCAAAAACCAATAAGGTCAATCCTACATATATAAAGAAAGGTGTTTCAATGGCCATGGCACCATGACCCAACGTCATCAGTAAAGCACCAATGGCTACCGCATAGCGATATCCAATTTTTTTATCAGCAAAATACCCTCCTAACAGGGTAGATAGGTATACTAATGAAGTGTAGGTTCCAAATATTGCATAGGCGTGTTCTCGAGGCCATCCCCATCCACCATCTAGTAAAGAAGCGGTAAAAAACATGACAAGCAATGCTCGCATTCCGTAATAAGAAAAACGCTCCCACATTTCGGTAAAAAATAGCACAAAAAGCCCTGCAGGATGTCCTAGAACTTTGTCTTTAAATAAATTTTCTATGTCAGTATTCATAAAGTAATATTTTAAGTAATGCAATTAAAATAGAAAACCTCATAGTATTGAATTTATGAGGTTTTAAAATATATATATTTATTTTAGTTATCGGCTAGTTCGAAACCTTCTGTTTTGTCATGAACTATTTGCTCATTGTCTTCTGCACCGTGCGTCAATCTTTCTAATCTTTCACGGAATAACATCACCAAAAGTCCGAAAATAAAGCAGAAAGTAGCAATTCCGGTAAAAATTACGTACTCACCAAGATTTTCAGAAGCTTCACCTAACCAACCTGCTAGTTTATTTCCAAAGCCTGTCATTGCAAAATAAACCCCCATCATCAAAGAGGCATATTTTACAGGTGCTAATTTTGTAATGTAAGATAAAGCAACTGGAGAAATACATAGCTCACCAACTGTGTGAAATAAATAGGCTAAAACTAACCAATACATTGCAGAAGCTCCATTATTTTCATATTGTGCTGCTGCAGCCGTCATAAAAAAGAATCCTGTTCCCATGATAATTAGACCTAATATCATTTTAAATAAAGATGTAGAAATTTTTCCCTTTAACTTTCTATTCGCCCAAAAACCTGCTACCGTCGTTCCTAAAAATATAATAAACATGGCATTTAAAGATTGAAACCAAGATGCTGGTACTTCATTTCCAATAAGTGGTAGAGAAAATGATAAAATTCTATCAGTTTTTCCCGATGCATAAAGATTCATTAAACCACCAGCTTGCTCAAATGCCCCCCAAAATATGATTACCAATAGGAAAGAAATTAATAAAACAACTACTCTATCCTTTTCTATTTTAGTTAGAGGCTTATTCATAGCTTCTTTTTCGGTCTTATTCTCAGAATCTCCAAGAAAGTTACCAACGCTTTTTAAGTATTTTTGGCCAAAAAGATATTGAATTAAACCTGCTGCCATTCCTATTCC
>JAQWIO010000085.1 GCA_029248845.1 Polaribacter sp.
GCAGATGGAGCATCTGTAATAGAATAACGCAGTTCTAGTTGAAATTTATTATAAATAGAACCTCCATCGATAGAAGACAATCGATTATTCTCGTAACCTCTTAAGCCAATGGTTTCTCTACCATCTAATTGAAACTGAGCAATACCGTCACCACCAACGAAATATCTTTCAAAAGGAGATAATCCTAATTCTGAATTATAAAACCCTAGATAACCTAATTCTGCATTGGTCATTAATACCAATTTATCTGTAAAAGAAGTATACCACTTCCCTTTGAAAGTTAATTTATAGTATTCAAGCCACTTGTATTTATCTGCAAAAAAAGAATTCTTTTCAGAATCTGTTAAGCCTGACGGTTCTGTGTAATCTTTATTATTAACTAACGAATAAGGAAAAGTTGCTTTTATACCGAATGAAAATTCAGATCCATAGGTTGGGAATATTAAACTGGGTCCTGCAGAATTTCTAGATAGAGTTGCATTGTAAGAAAGATTGTTTAGCGTTCCGTCACTTAAAATTGCATTTCCAACTCTAAATCCGTAATCATTTAATTTAAAACTCTGGTAGGCGATACTTTGTGATAATTGAAAATAATCATCTGGCCATTTCAAACGTTGTCCAAGACCAATAGAAGCTCCAATAATTCCCAAACTTCTACTTCTATCTACATCGTAAGTTCTTGGGTTTAATTGATATTGATTAGATGAATATACAGAGAAAGATAATGATTTTGGTTTTTTACCACCCAGCCATGGTTCAGTAAAAGAAAAACTGTAGGTACTATAGGTTCTACTCGTTTGTAATCTTAAAGATAGTGTTTGACCATCACCCATAGGAAGTGGTTTGTACGCCTCTTTGTTTAAAATATTTCTGATGGAAAAATTATTAAAAGACAAACCTAAAGTTCCTATGAAAGAACCTCCTCCGTATCCACCTTGCAACTCTATTTGGCTTCCTCCTTTTTCTGTAACACTAAATTCGATATCAGCAGTTTTATTCTGATAATCTGGCACTACATCCGGAGTAACATTGGTGTCAAAGAAACCCAATTGACCAATTTCTCTAATGGATCTGATGATAGCAGTTCTGCTAAATAAATCTCCTGGTTTTACTCGTAATTCTCTAAATAAAACATGGTCATTGGTTTTGTCATTACCAGAAACACTCACTTTTCTTATACGTGCTTTTTCATCTTCTCGAATTCTAATTTCTACAGTAATAGAATCGTTTTTTACTTTTGTTTCAACGGCATTTACAGAGGAGAATAAGAAGCCATTATCTTGATATAGTGTAGAAATATCTTGTGAAGTAGGGCTACCGTCTCCTTTAACTCTTTCTTTTAAAACCGCACCATTATATACATCTCCTTTTACAATCTTTAAATACATTTGAAGTTGTTCGTCTGTGTATTCTTTGTTACCAACAAATAATATTTCAGCAAATCGGTATTGTCTTCCTTCTTCCAATTCTAAATGAATATTGATTGTATTGTCATTATTCCAAGTAACCTTGTCGCTAAGAATACGCGCATCTCTATACCCTAATCTACTGTACTTGTCTAAAATACTTTCTAAATCTTCCTGATACTCTTCTTCTATATATTTAGAACCTTTCCAAAAACGTCCTATGAATTTTTGTTTTGTGTTTTTCATCGCTTTTCTCAGCTTCGAGTTAGAAAGCGCGTTATTGCCTGTAAAAACAATGTTTTTTATCTTTATTTTTTTTCCTTTGTCTATAAAAACACCCATGTGAACAGTGTTCACATCTGAGCTGTCTTTTTTAACATCTAAAGAAACTTTCGTTTTGAGAAAACCTTTGTCTGTAAAGATTTTTGTAAAGTAGTTTTTGGTAGTAACAATTAAGTTGTCAGTAACCATTGCACCTTGTTTTAGTTCAGCATCTTTTATAAGTTCTTTGGCTTTTCCTTTTTTTACTCCTTTGATTTTTACGGTATTTAGCTGAGGTAATTCCTGAACATCAAACTGAAGGTATACTGTTTTTTTATCTAATTTTTCAAGGTAAACATCTACATTGCTAAATTGTTTGCTTTCATATAATTTTTTAATGGCACTGGTTAGTTTATCTCCGGGGAGTTTTATTGCTTGTCCATTTTTTAAACCGGTAAAAACGCGAACTGTTTCTTCGCTAAATTTTTTCAATCCAATAACACTGATTCCTCCTAAAATATACTCTTTCCCTTTTTCGAAGGAGACTTTTTTTATGCTAGATGTATCTTTTTTTACAACTAGTAAACTGTCTTTTTGTTTTTGTGCATTGGCACTGTAAGTATATAATAACGCAAATAGCGTTAATGCTGCAGAAAATAATTTCATAAAAAATTTATTCTGTAATTTGTTCGCTTGTCTTTCCAAATCTTCGTTCTCTGTTCTGGTAATCTATGATTGCATCATAAAAATGCTCTTCTCTAAAATCTGGCCAAAGTACATCTGTAAAATATAATTCAGCATATGCCATTTGCCACAATAAGAAATTACTGATGCGTTTTTCTCCACTCGTTCTTATCATTAAATCTACCTTGGGCAAATTAAACGTATATAAATGGTTATTTATAGTATTTTCAGTAATTTCTTCAATATTTAGCTCTTTATTAACAACTTTTTTAGATATATTTTTAATTGCATTAACAATTTCTTCTCGTGAGCCATAACTCAAGGCGAGCGTTAAAACGATTCTAGTATTGTCTTTTGTATCGTTCATCACCTCTTTTAAAACTTTTTGTGCTTTTTTAGGAAGGTTTTCTATGCGTCCTACAGCATTAACAAGAACTCCATTTTTTTGAAATGTATGGAGTTCTTTTTTAAGTGAACTAACTAATAAACTCATTAATGCATCAATTTCTAATTTTGGTCTGTTCCAATTTTCCGTAGAAAAAGCATATAATGTTATCGCTTCTACACCAATTTTAGCAGCACTTTCAACCGATTCTCTTACGGCTGTTAGTGCGCTCTTATGGCCAAAAATCCTGTTCATCCCTTTGTTTTTTGCCCAACGTCCGTTTCCATCCATGATAATGGCAACATGCTTGGGTGTTCTTTGTAAATCGATGCGTAGTTTTTTGTCCATATT